>CAZFXX010000046.1:7466-14534 GCA_964522985.1 uncultured Desulfobacteraceae bacterium | reverse complement strand
AAAAAGCGCATTTGATAAGTAAATGGTTCGAGGCGCTGATCAACACCTACCCCCCCGACACCTCCAGATTTTTAAAACGTCAAAAAGATGCCTTTGCCAACCCAGTGGGCCAGACCTCCCTGAAGGCACTGGAAACACTTTTTGATTTATTTTTGACAAGCATGGATCATGATTCAGTGGTTGCCTGTCTGGATCCCGTGATCAGGATCAGGGCAATACAAACCATGTTTTCTCCTTCCCAGGTCGTCGGTTTTATTTTTTCTTTGAAAAAAATCCTTCGGACAGAGCTGAAAAAAGAACTCGGCGATATTGCGATCCTCAAAGAATTGCATGACTTTGAATTAAAAATTGACGAGATCGGTTTGATTGCCTTTGATATCTTCATGGGTTGCCGTGAAAAGATCTATGAGATCAAGGCAAACGAAGAAAGAAATAAAATTTATAAAGCATTTGCAAGAGCGGGACTGGTTGCTGAGATTCCGGAAAAGGAACCGGATCTCAACACATTTTAATAATACTTGATGGCGGCTTCACCTGATCGGACTTTTTCAAAAAAATCCTTTGGTTATACCCTGTGTGACGATGTGGAGTCATAAAGTGAGGTAATGTTCAATGAATGGAAAGTATCTGTTTTCCCTCATGGCGGTGATTGTCCTTTTTTTGCTGGCTTATGTGGGCGTCGAAACGGCAGGACTTCAGGTTGTGTTCGGGATTATTATACCCTATCTGGCCGTCTTGACCTTCATCATCGGCTTTGTTTACCGGGTCATGGGATGGGCACGGTCGCCGGTACCGTTCCCTATTCCCACCACCTGCGGTCAGCATAAAAGTCTTCCCTGGCTTAAACAGAACAAAATCGATAATCCCTCCAGCACATGGGGCGTGGTCGTGCGGATGACGCTGGAAATACTCTGTTTTCGTTCGCTGTTCCGTAATATCCGTATGGGGATGAACAAAGACGGCCGGATCAGTTATCACCTTGAAATTTGGCTGTGGCTGTCGGCCCTGGTGTTTCACTATTCATTTTTGGTTGTTATCCTGCGGCATCTGCGGTTTTTCACCGAACCGGTCCTGCCGCCCGTTCAATTGCTTGAACGTCTGGACGCATTTTTTCAGTTGGGGCTGCCGGTTTTTTATATGTCCGGATTTGCGCTTATCGCGGCACTGCTCTTTCTGCTGGCCCGGCGGCTTTTTATTGCCCAGGTCAAATACATTTCCCTGGCGGCTGACTACTTTCCGTTGTTTCTCCTTATCGGTATCGCCTTTACCGGGTTGATGATGCGCTATCTTACCAAAACCGATATTGTGGGGGTCAAGGAATTGACCATGGGAATGGTAACCTTTCATCCCACCATTCCCGGGGGCATCAGCTATCTGTTTTATGTTCATCTTTTCTTTGTGAGCATTCTGCTGATCTGTTTTCCGTTCAGCAAATTGATGCATCTGGGCGGTATTTTTCTGAGCCCCACCCGAAACATGACGACGGATACCCGCGCACGCCGACACATCAATCCGTGGAACTACCCGGTGGCTGTTCATACCTACGAAGAATATGAAAATGAATTCAGAGAGAAAATGGTCGAGGCCGGTCTGCCGGTGGACAAACAACCAGGTGACCAGGTGACTGAGGAAAAGGAGTAAGTAATGAAAAACCTTCCAAAACCCAATGCGTTTTTTTCAAATATAGATCACCGGCCGCCTAAAGAGGCGGGTTGGATGGATACGCCCATCGATATTCGCAAGGGCATGTACTGCTATGCTTCCAATCCCAAAAGCGTCAAATATGTCGGCCTGCCCTATCCGCGGGAATGGAATCCCATGGAGGATGACTGGAAATTACCGGAAAACTGGCAGCAAATCATTCATGAAGGGTTCAGGGAACGGCTGGATAAGTTTCGCAGTTTTAAGGTTTTCATGGATATCTGTGTGCGCTGCGGGGCCTGTGCCGATAAATGTCATTTCTTTATCGGAACCGGCGATCCCAAAAACATGCCGGTACTGCGGGCTGAACTGCTGCGATCCGTCTATAGGAACGATTTTACCCGGACGGGTAAAATCCTCGGTAAAATTGGTGGTGCCAGGCCCATGACCCTGGCGGTACTCAAAGAGTGGTGGTACTATTTTTTTCAGTGCACGGAATGCCGGCGCTGTTCGGTTTTCTGTCCTTACGGCATCGATACCGCGGAAATCACCATCATGGGCCGGGAACTGCTCAACCTGCTGGGCCTGAATATCGACTGGATCGCCACACCGGTGGCCAATTGTTACCGTACCGGTAACCATTTGGGTATTCAGCCCCATGCCTTCAAGGATATGCTCGATTTTTTCACCGAAGACATCGAGGAAGTCACCGGGGTAAACGTGGCCCCCAATTTTAACAAGAAGGGCGCGGACATCCTGTTTATCACCCCGTCAGGGGATGTTTTTGCAGACCCGGGCACCTATACCTGCATGGGGTATATGATGCTCTTTCACTACCTGAAGGTCAAATACGGGCTGGAGGTCACCTGGAGCACCTACGCATCCGAGGGCGGCAATTTTGGTTTTTTTACCTCCCATGAGACCGCGAAACGGCTCAACGCCAAGATGTATATGGAAGCCAAGCGCCTGGGGGTTAAATGGATACTCGGTGGAGAGTGCGGTCACATGTGGCGGGTAATCAACCAGTATATGGATACCATGAACGGCCCGGCGGATTTTCTGGAAGAACCGGTCAATCCTATTACCGGTACCAAGTTCGAAAACGCCAAATCCACCAAGGTGGTTCACATCTGCGAGTTCACTGCAGATCTGATCAAAAACGGCAAGCTGGAACTGGACCCCAGCCGTAACGACAAATTCAAGGTGACCTATCACGATTCCTGCAACCCGGCCCGTGGCATGGGTCTGCTGGATGAACCCCGATATGTCATTAACAATGTATGCAATCATTTCTATGAAATGCCCGCCAATACCATTCGGGAGCAAACCTTCTGCTGCGGAAGCGGAGCAGGCCTTAACGCCGGAGAAGATATGGAGCTGCGTATGGCCGGCGGTCTGCCCAGGGCCAACGCGGTCAAACATGTGCATGAAAAATTCGGGGTTAATATGCTTTCCTGTATTTGCGCCATTGACCGGGCAGTTTTTCCGGATCTGATGGCCTACTGGGTTCCCGAGGTAGATGTAACCGGTATCCATGAACTGGTCGCCAATGCGCTGGTGATGCCGGGTGAAACTGAAAAAACCACGGACCTGCGCGCTGAACCGCTGCTGGGAATGGAGGAACAAGCAGATGAAGGATAAAGGCAAGATCGCTACGGGGTTGATTATTTTCGTTGCAATTGTAACATTTCCGTTCTGGTATAATCATGGCAGGGCCGTGGCGACGCCGGAGCCGGTCATGGCGCCCGAAGCCAAAGCCGCCCAGAAATGTGTCCGGCCCGTGGAATTCATGAAGGCCGAGCATATGCAGCTTCTAGATGTCTGGCGCGATACGGTGACCCGGGACGGCAAGCGGGTTTATGTCAATGAAGAGGGCAAAGAGTTCAACATGAGCCTTTCCCTGACATGCCTTGAGTGCCATTCCAACAAGGTCGAATTTTGTGATAAATGTCATGACTATGCTTCGGCAGATCCTTACTGCTGGGATTGCCATATCGAGAATCCGAAGGAGAAAAAGTGATGGAACGCAGCAGACGAAAATTTTTAAAAATCGCTGGTGCTTCCGCCGTCGCGGGCCTTGGAACGCACCCGGTGCTGAAAGCCCTGGCCGTTGAAGAAGAGGCGAAAACGGTGGAAACCAAAGCCGGTGACAAGGCGTTGCATGCCAAACACTGGGGCATGGTGATTGATACCCGGAAGTTGACCAACTCCGCCGACCTGGCGCCGATTATCGATGCCTGCAACAAGATTCACAATATTCCCACCAAGCTGGAAAATAAAAATCACGAAATAAAATGGATATGGGAAGAGAAATATCAGCATGCCTTTCCGGTTCTGTCGAACAATAAATATCAGAATGAACGGATGGAGAAACTGCCCTTTCTCGTGCTGTGCAATCATTGTGAAGATCCGCCCTGTGTGAGAGTCTGCCCCACCCAGGCTACCTTTAAAAGGAAATCCGACGGTATTGTCCTGATGGACTTTCACCGCTGTATCGGCTGTCGGTTCTGCATGGCGGCCTGCCCCTACGGTTCCAGGAATTTTAATTTCAGGGACCCACGGCCCTTTATCGAAGATGAAACCAAGGATTACCCCACCCGTATGAAGGGTGTTGTGGAAAAATGTAATTTCTGTGCGGAACGGCTTGCGGTGGGAAAGTTACCCGCCTGTGTGGAGGCATCCAAGGGCGCAATGATCTTCGGGGACCTGAGTGACCCGGATTCAGAGATAAGGAAGGTGTTGAAAGACAATTACACCATTCGACGCAAACAGGAACTGGGAACCGGTCCATCGGTTTACTACATAGTATAGTATGAGGGGTTGATTATGCTTGAATTAGCGTTTAAAGGGAGTAAGAAATACTGGGGATGGATAGCAGTCCTGGTGGGGGTAATCAGTGCCGGGTTTGCGGTGTACCTGTGGCAGCTCAATTTCGGTCTTGGCATTACCGGCATGAGCCGGGATGTCTCCTGGGGATTTTATATTGCCAATTTTACCTTTTTGGTGGGTGTTGCCGCCGGGGGCGTGATGGTAGTGACCCCCTATTACCTGCATAATTACAAAGCCTTTGGCAAGATCACGATTTTAGGTGAGTTTCTGGCCATTGCCTCGGTGGTGATGTGTCTGCTGTTTATCATCGTGGATCTGGGGCAACCCATGCGGCTGTTTAATGTGCTACTGTACCCCACCCCCAATTCGGTCCTGTTCTGGGATATGATCGTTCTTAACGGGTACCTGTTTTTGAATGTCGTCATTGGATGGAATGTTCTTGAGGCCGAACGCAACGGGACCCATTATGGCTCCTGGCTCAAGCCGCTGATCTACCTGTCCATTCCCTGGGCTGTCAGCATCCATACGGTGACCGCTTATCTGTACTGCGGTCTTCCCGGCAGAGGGTTCTGGCTCACCGCCATCCTGGCACCGCGTTTTTTGGCATCGGCCTTTGCTGCCGGTCCGGCCCTGCTGATTCTGCTGTGCCTGGTGATTCGTCGTACCACGAATTTCGATCCGGGTCGGGAACAGATTCAGAGTCTGGCCAAAATCGTGGCCTATGCCATCTGTATCAATGTGTTCTTTTTTCTGTGTGAGGTATTTGTCGTCTTCTACAGCAATATCCCCTCCCACATGGACCATATGAAATATCTGTTTGTGGGCCTCCACGGTCATAACAGCCTGGTCCCGTTCATGTGGACCTCCATGGCGCTCATGGTGCTGGCCATCATCTTGCTGGTCAATCCCGTTACGCGTCGAAATGAGAGCGTACTGGCCGTGGCCTGCGTCACCGTGTTCATCGGTACCTGGATCGACAAGGGGCTCGGGATGATCTCCGGCGGTTTTGTTCCGTCACCGCTGCATCATGTTACCGAATATGCGCCGACGATTCCCGAAATTATCATCACCCTTGGGGTGTATGCTGTTGGCTTTCTCGTATTGACAGCCCTTTTTAAGATCGTCGTATCCGTCAAGGAGGAAACAAGGGGATAGCAACAAAATAATAGAATAAAAAAAGGGGGACACATCCGATATGTTCGGATGCGTCCCCCTTTCATTTTTGATCCGCAAACACCACAGATTAAAAGGTCTTCCATAAGTTTTAATCAAAAAAACAGCGCGCATCAAAACCACTAATTTTCAATTCTCACTATTCACTTTAATTCCGTCTGGTACAAGTTAGTTTTAAACCCAATCGTGTTCCTTGTTAACGTCGGTTTACAGTCCTCGGTCTTTCCATAAACGATGCAACCATCGATTTTGCTCATCGTTGTATAGTTTATTTATTTTTAACCACTTACCGAGAAATTCAACGGTCTAAAACATTAACCAACATTATGGTGATGCGCACCTTCTGCTCGAATGTCCCGAAAGACGTTTGGGGGAATGTATATCCTTCGTATCTTACGTTACTCATGAAAAGGGTCATTCCGGTGCATAGATTCTGCCAAGAGCTTAATTTACCGTAAAGCAAGGCAGACAGACAAGGGAGAATCGGAGGGCAGGCGAATACTGCTTATGTGGACATCCATAGCGTCGATGGTGCGGGGCTTGGGTCAAACTTTTTTTGAGGCATATCCATCAGCATACCAGCCACTGCCCTTAAGTTCAAAAGAACATTGAGATATTATTTTTTTGGCTGTTTCACCGCACTGGGGGCACTTTATCTCCCGAGTGTCCATGCGGACCAGTTTTTCGGTTATAGTTCCCTTGGGGCATTCAAATTCATAAACAGGCATGGTATTTGCGTCCTTATAGTATTGTGACCTAATTGATGAATTATATTATATACATCTATTGGTGGGTGTCAAGAGATTACCACATGGTTGTTCCGGAACATTCAAGCAACAACTTTTAGTTGCCCTTTATAATAACGTGACAGTGCGCTTTTTTTCAACCGGGTAACCGAGTAATTCTCTTCCTGTGACAACAAGCCATCTGCTATAATGGATTCCCCATGAATATCGATATTGTTCATAAAGGAGATGGGCAATAGATAGTTGACTTGCCCTTTTCCTTCTGGTATGGCACCTGAGAAATCAGCAACCATCCCAATAAAATATCGTAAGAAAGGATAAAAAATGGAAAAAACATTATCAATCATCAAACCTGACGGCGTGAAACGCGCACTCATCGGAGAGGTGATTAAACGATTTGACGAAAATGATATCAAGATAGCCGCCATGAAGATGATCCATATGACAAAAGCCCAGGCCCAGGGATTCTATGAGGTACACAAGGACCGCCCCTTTTTTGAAAGTCTGACAGATTTCATGAGTTCAGGACCGGCCGTAGTCATGGTGCTGGAAGGTGAAAACGTAATTGCCGGATACCGTGAACTGATGGGCGCCACCAACTATAAAGAAGCGGCTCCAGGGACCATCCGGGCGGATTTTGCCACCGATATCGAAAAAAACGTTGTCCATGGTTCCGATG
>CAZFXX010000046.1:0-7456 GCA_964522985.1 uncultured Desulfobacteraceae bacterium | reverse complement strand
TTCCGATGCTCCGGAAACGGCCGCCTTTGAAATCGGATATTTTTTTAATCGATTCGAAATCGTTGGCTGATGCCTGACAAAATAAATTTAGATCATATCACCATCGTGTTGCAGCGGCCCCGGTATCCTGAGAATATCGGGGCTGCAGCCCGGGCGACCCGCAATATGGGAATTAAAAAACTGGTAGTTGTGGCACCGGAAAATTTTGATGTTTCCAGAGTGCGAAAAATGGCTACCCATGCCGCCGCAGATATTGTTGAAAAAATCGTTATTCATGACACCTTGCCCCATGCCTTGGCTGATTTTAACTACATTGTCGGCACTACGGCCCGTTTAGGGGGCCAGCGCCGTACAATCGATCAACCGGCAAAACTTGCCGCTGAACTGGTATCGATCACCGGCAAAAACCAGGCCGCGATTGTTTTCGGACCCGAAGACAGGGGACTTTCCAATACCGACATCCAACTATGTCATGCCCTGGTGACAATACCCACGGCTGAATTTTCCTCACTTAATCTGGCCCAGGCGGTCATGGTTATATGCTATGAGCTTTTCAAAGTCCAGCATCCGGCAAAGGGAAATTTCATACCCCGCCTTGCAAACCGGCACGAGTTGGAGGGAATGTACACTCAGCTCGGTGACATCCTGGTTAAAATCAGTTATATCAACCCTGAAAATCCTGCCTACTGGATGAATAAACTGCGTCATTTTTTCAATCGCCTCCCTTTGCGGGCCCGGGAAATCAGTATTATACGGGGCGTCTGCCGACAGATTCACTGGTATGGGGAAAAACGATACCAGGATGGAAAACTTGACAACAGAGTGGATAACCAATGAAGTGCGGGTTGTTTTTCCAAAAACAGCCATATGCCAAGACCAGGTCTTTTTATTTTTAATTACCTCATATATTGAAATATTTTTACCTTGACATACAATATATTGTATGGAAGACTTTTTTATTGCGTTTTTTTATTGCATTTAGGTAAAAAACAATCCATTTTTTCGGAGATATCCCATGGGACAAAAAAATAAACGTTCAATGCCGGACACAAGTCACCCTGGCCTATCCAATCTCATCTGGGATGACCGCCAGTTAACAGATCTTCTGATCAGCAACAAAGCGATTGCGCCGGACCAGGCCCTGACCATCACACAATCCATACGAAAGCAGATTGCAGAATTGGAGCAGCAGACGCTGACGCTGCCGGTATTCGAAAAATTCATCGAGACCAAGCTTCAGGAACTCGGACTGACCAATGCAACCCCAATCCGCCTGGACAAATCCATTTTTAGCCACCCGAAAATCCCGCTGTCAGACAATGCCCGCCGGGTCCTGGAACGGCGCTACCTGAAAAAAGACAGCAACGACAATGTGACTGAAACGCCGGAGGAACTGTTTCAAAGGGTGGCTCGTCACGTGGCCCAGGCTGAAAAAAAATACGGAGACAGTACCCATGTCGGGCAGATGGCGGATGCGTTTTATGACATCATGGCTTCACTCAAATTCTTGCCCAATTCACCAACCCTGATGAATGCCGGACGACAACTGGGACAACTGGCTGCATGTTTCGTCCTCCCGGTTGAAGACAGTATGGAAGGCATTTTCACCTCACTGAAAAACGCCGCCCTAATTCATAAATCCGGCGGCGGTACAGGCTTTTCATTTTCACGCCTGAGGCCGAAAGACAGCCGGGTCGGCACTACCGGCGGCGTCGCTTCCGGACCAGTCAGTTTTATGAAAATTTTCAACATCGCCACAGAACAGGTTAAACAGGGGGGAACCCGCCGGGGAGCCAACATGGCGATATTGAGGATCGATCATCCGGATATCGAGGAATTTATTTTCTGTAAAAAAGAAAATAACGCTTTAAACAATTTCAATATTTCCGTCGGTGTAACCGACGCATTCATGGACGCTGTAAAAAACAAACGGCCTTATGATCTCATCAATCCCCGTGATCATAAAAAATCAGGAGAATTGGATGCCTATAAAATATACCAGTTACTGGTCACTCAAGCCTGGCAAAACGGTGATCCGGGCATCATATTCCTGGACAGGATCAACCAGGACAATCCAACACCGGCCTTAGGCGAAATGGAAAGCACCAATCCATGCGGCGAACAGCCTCTGCTGCCCCTGGAAGCATGTAATCTGGGTTCCATTAACCTGGCCAAGTTTGTCGTTGACAAAGAGACGGGTCAGACAGTCGACTTTGAACAGCTAAAACAAACCGTTCATATGGCGGTACGTTTTCTGGATGATACGATTGATATGTCCCGGTATCCGCTGCCGGAAATTGAAAAAATGGTGCAGGGCAATCGTAAAATCGGGCTGGGCATCATGGGTTTTGCCGACATGCTGTACCAATTGAGGATTCCCTATAACACGGAAGCTGCACTGGAAACCGCCGAAAAAATTATGGGCTTTATTCAGCATGAATCCCATGCGACCTCTTGTCTGCTGGCCAAAGAACGGGGGGTTTTTAAAAACTATGACCAAAGTATTTTCAAAGACAAAAAAAATTGCGCCTATCGCAACGCCACAACAACAACGATTGCCCCGACAGGCACCTTGAGCATTATTGCCGGAACTTCCAGCGGCATTGAACCCCTTTTTGCATTAAGCTTTGTCCGCACTGTCATGGACAATGACCAGCTTGCGGAAACCAATCCTTACTTTGAAGAAACCGCTCGCAAGCAGGGATTTTATAGTCAAAATCTGGCAAAAAAGATTGCTGATCAAGGAAGCATCAAAAATTTTCAGGAAATCCCCGAGACTGTCCGAAATATTTTTGTAACAGCCCATGACATCTCTCCAAAATGGCATATCCGTATGCAGGCCGCCTTTCAAAAACACACAGATAATGCCGTTTCAAAAACGGTGAATCTATCCGGGGACGCGACGGCGACCGATGTTTTGGAAATCTATAATTTGGCCCATACGCTGGGGTGCAAGGGAGTCACCATCTATCGGGACGGCAGCAAGAAGGGCCAGGTGCTGTCTTTTTCTAAAAGCAAAGAAACGGAAGACCCCTTCATGACAGCGGTCAGGGAACGACCGGAAACCCTTGACGGTTTCACCACCAAGGTAAAAACCGGAATGGGGAATCTTTACGTCACCGTCACAGAGTATCAAAACAGGCCTTTTGAGGTATTTGCAACCATCGGAAAATCCGGAAGATCGACAACAGCCAAAACCGAAGCCATCGGCCGTCTGGTGTCCCTGGCCTTCAGATCCGGTGTACTGGTGGAAACGGTGGTAAACCAACTGAAAGGTATCGGAGGAGAGCATCCGGTTTTTCAAAACGGAGGCCTGGTGCTTTCGATTCCGGATGCCATCAGCCGGGTGCTGGAAAATCGTTACCTTAAAAACAGGGGCACTAAAAGCAACCGGCCTACGCAAAACAGCCTGATAGGAGAAGTCTGTCCGGAATGCGGTCAAACCATAAGCTTTGAGGAAGGCTGCATGACATGCCACTTTTGCGGATATACAAAATGCGGCTGAGCAACATGCCTTTGCCCCTAGTTATCAGTTTTAAGGTTCAGCACCCGATTTAGGTTCTATTATACTTGATATTATTTTTGTTGGCTGAAAAACCAAACAACAATTCAACCAGTAGCTGCCGAAACGATAGTAAAGAATCCTGGCCCAAAGGACCAGATTTTTCAGGGCAAAATAAATGGTCCATAAAGACACTCTGGAGAAAGAAATGGATGATTCAACTCCCGCAAAAAATGAAACAAAAGAAATAATGACCGATGTCGAATGGGAAAATCGAAGACTGTGCAGCAACGGCAATTGTATCGGTGTGATCGGCATAGACGGTTGTTGCAATGTCTGCGGCAAACCTTTTGCCGGCAAACTCCCCAAGGCCGACATGCCGGAACCTGTCACTGACCCATCCCCCGTCGTTTCCCATGAAACGTCACCTGCACCGAATGATGAAAAGCCCTCTGCGGATGCGTCTAATGAGGATACCGATGTCGAATGGAAGAATCGAAGACTGTGCAGCGACGGCAATTGTATCGGTGTGATCGGCATAGACGGTTGCTGCAAGGTCTGCGGCAAACCCTATACGCCCTGATATTTCACGATTATAGGCAATATTTCTTGCCACCAAAAAAATATTTTTTTTTACTTGCAAATCTTTTGTTTATACGATATGTATAATTTTTTGATTAAACGAAATATACATATATTGACTATTTTTAATTATTAGCTAAATTTATAGACATCTGTATTATTAATAAACTACCATAGGAATCCTATAGACATCGAATAAAAGCTGTTGCTACTTTTAGAATGCTGTGTGTGGCAATCCCCGATAAAATTCTCACCAAAGTTATTGAATGGCAAATTCTTTAATCATGCTGTTTTCCCAGCCGATGTCCTTTTTTTAAAGTATTGAGTATACTGTACTTCAAGAAAATAGAAAACAATCAGCGAAGGTTACCTGCAAAAAAGATCCTTCCAGGAAAAATGGTGAGCGCAAACATCATTCAAAAGCATATTCGATCAATTCGAATCAAAAACCATCTTGGCATGTCAACCGTAAAAAAAATATCTATTGCAAACAGATTGACCATCAATGGATGAATAAAAGATTCATAACCCCAATTAATTAAAAACAAGATAAAAAGAATGGATCCGAAAAAAAGAAAACAACTTGACGACAAACTGCGAGCATTGCTCGAAATGAGTTTAAAACCTACCGAAAAGCCTGAAACAGCAATTGCCAGGACTTTTAGAGTTGACGTTATCAGACGCAGAAAGGGGATTCCCGAAAAAAGATTATAAACCGGCCGGCTGGCTGGATACAAAAATATTGTTGTACTCTTTTCAACTCGTTAATCGTCCCCATGGTTTATCTGAAATCCGGTGCGAGGCATTTTTCCCCTTGCCATGACATCCGCCGGTTCAGCATAAAAAGTGAAAGAGGCTCCCGGTCTTCCTTCCGCACCAGTTGCCATTGTCTGATAATTATCTTGTCAGCCCCAAAAGCAACATCTCCGGCCGCTTATATTTATCACTGAGTTGATCGATTTTTAACTCGATCTTCACCGATCTATTGCACAGAAAGGCTGCACGAGAATCCTTGCCATATCCACGGGGTGTGTCTGCGATTTCTGCGCGTCTACTGCATCAAGGTTTTGGCACACCGCTTCGCTAAAAATCACTCACCGTGGTATCACGCTTTGACTGAAGATCAATTTTGTGTCTATATACAGATTACAAGTTGGCAAAATGGTCTGAAAATGCGATGAGCGAACAGTCATTCCCGGCCAGGCACCTGATCCGGATGACGGCAAAAGGATCGTAGATGTACAAAGATTTTTTCAATTTCAGGGAACTGCCTTTCAAACTGGTCCCCAATCCAGCCTTTTTATTTTTAAGCCGCAGCCATGAAGAAGCGCTGGCTCATCTTTCTTATGCTGTTGCTCAGGGGGACGGATTTGTAGAGATCACGGGTGAAGTCGGTACCGGTAAAACAACCTTATGCCGGGCTTTTTTAGAAAATCTTGATCAAAAATTCAAAGCCGCCTATATTTTCAATCCAAAACTTAATTCCATGCAATTGATCAAAGCCGTTAACGACGAATTCGGACTGGATTCAACCCCTGACAGCATCAAAAGCCTGATCGATATACTCAATGCATTTCTGATAACCCAAAAAGCCGCCGGGAAAAAAATACTTGTTCTGATTGATGAGGCCCAGAATCTATCAAAGTCCGTTCTGGAACAACTGCGTCTGCTTTCCAACCTGGAAACAACTCAGGAAAAACTCCTGCAGATCATCCTTGTGGGCCAGCCCGAGTTGGGAGAAAACCTTGATTCGCATGACCTTCGGCAGCTCGGGCAGCGCATCACGCTTAACTGTCACCTGCTGCCGCTGACGTTCAGGGAAACGGCCGACTACATAAGGCACCGCATCAATATTGCCTCTTGCAAAGTAAGGGCCGGATTCAGCTATCTATCACTGCGTGCCGTTTATAATTATTCCGGCGGCATTCCCCGCTTAATCAATATTGCCTGTGACCGGGCCCTGCTGACGGCCTTTACGCTTGATCAGAAAATTGTTTCCCTAAGGGCGACCCGCTGTGCCATCCGGGAACTGACTTGGCGGAAACGCCTGAAAAATAAATCGCTTCCCAAAAAAGCAACTGTGGGTTTAGGTTTACTGCTATTGGTATTAATATCGACTTTTTTTCTGTACGGGCCGGACAAGTCCGACATCAGGGCGATATTGCCATCACCCGATAAAATCACCGACAGCAGCACGTCTCTGAAAAATGAAGCAATCGTCCTTCCGGCATCACTAGGCACCGCCTCCAAAGGATTGTCATCTAAAACAATGAATCGTTACCCCCAGAGCATCTCCGTTTTTCCAATTGAACATTCCCCTCCAAGTATCCCTGCTGCTCCAATTGATCGTTTATCCCCAAGGGCCCCCGATGTTCCGGTCGTTGGCCCCGGCGACCCGACGGAAGCAGAATCAATAGAAAAAATAGATAAAACCAATGCATTGCCGGCAAATGCAGGACTGCTGTCACCTCAGCCCGGACAGGTCCTTCGGGACAAATTGCAGGATATAAATATTTTCGCCTCGCGACGAAATGCCCTGAAGACTGTTTTAAATCTATGGCAGGACAATACAAAATTTTCATCCTATCCACAACGCCTGGCCGACAACTATGACTTTTTCAGAATCGCCGCCGAGCAAAACGGCTTTTCCCTCCTGCGCCTGAAGGCGGATCTGCCTCTTGTTAAAAATTTCAATTTGCCGGCCATTCTTGAATTAAAACCTTTGGCCGGAGCAGCCTTGAAATATTCCGCTCTCGTTAAAATTGAAAACAACCGGATTTGGCTGCAAAACGGTCCCGGGCAGAAAACCTTTACCCTAAATAAAAAAGACCTTGAGCAATACTGGACCGGTATGGTCTACCTTCCTTGGAAAAATTTTTCCGATTACGCAGGCGTCGCTCCGATAACTTCACCTGTGGAAACCATTCTCGCATTAAAAAAAAATCTGAAGACCATGGGCTTTGATAAGATCCCGGACAATTCAAATTATGATACATTTACCCGCAACGCAATTCAAACGATCCAAAAAGAAAACGGGCTCAAGCCGGATGGCCTTGTCGGTCCCATGACCAAGATTATTCTTTATAATCAGTCAGAATCTTGGGAGATACCTCATCTTGAAGGCAACTGATCAGGGATTACTATTTTGAGTTCTATATTAAAGGCACTGCAAAAACTCGAAACCCACAGTACCCAACAGGCTAAGGGCCGGCTGCTTACGGGAAGCGCCACAATACCGTCAGACCGGCGATGGCGTGTGCTGTCAATCGTTTTGTTGCTTTTTTTGTTTTTTACCGTTGGCAGACTTTTTCTGATAAACCGGCCCACTGATGGTTTAAATTCAATTTCTGTTATTGATGCGAACAACCCAGG
>CAZFXX010000045.1:0-14629 GCA_964522985.1 uncultured Desulfobacteraceae bacterium | reverse complement strand
GCCTCGTCCCAGGTAATTTTTGTCCAACTCCGGCCAGTTTTTTTTAGTGGACAAAGCAACCGGTCAGGATGATAGAGTCTTTCCAAGAGCCGTCGTCCCTTTGAACAGGTCATACCCCGGGTCAAAGGATGATCTTTGTCTCCCCCGATCCGAACCACACGCCCGTTTTCTACCGTTGCAATCAATGAACAGGCATCAAAACAATCCAGGGGGCAGGCAAATCTTATTTGTTTTCGCATAGGGATAACGAATCTGAATTAAGAGCTGTTGGTTTACTTTTACAACAAAGCAAATGCAGAATCTTCAAAATGAATCCAGGCAAAAAGGGACAACCTGTTTTGTCAGACATTGTTTCATACTATAATGTTTTCAATTTAAATAAAAGAGTGATTCGAAGAAAAACCTGAAATTTTGACACCCCGGGCCATGGACAAAAAAAACCCCGCTTTACGAAGCGGGGTTTTTAGCGTTTATTGTATGAAACCATGGAAGATTTCTATGCTTTGGGTTCGTCCTTTGCGACTGCATCAGATCCTGCGTCATCTACAGGCGTCTCATCGGTCCCGGACTCACTTCCAGATGCTTTGGCTTCCGGATCTTTGGGAGCCGGTTCCGCCGAAACGGTTTTTTCAGGCTTTACGTCACCCTTTTCAGTATCAACCGCTTTACTGTCTGGCATCGCCTTTTTGGTGTCCTGCTTTTTCTCAACTTTTTTGGACTTTTTCTTTTTACCTTTTTCCGAAGCAACAAGCTCGATCATCGATACAAGGGCTGCATCACCGGGGCGTCTTCCGATTTTAATTATCCGTGTATATCCGCCCTGAATTTCACCGTACCGGGTCTGGGCTTCATCAAACAACTTATAGACGACTTCTTTTTCCCGTACAATGGCAAGCGCCTGACGCCTGGCGTGAAGGTCCCCCTTTTTGGCGAGCGTAATCAGGTGATCCGCCCAACGCCTTAGTTCCTTTGCTTTGACATCGGTAGTCTTAATTTTATCGTACTTGAATAAAGAGGTGACCATGTTTCTGAACATGGCGTTTCGATGACTGGGTGTTCTATTTAATTTTATACCGGCTTTATGATGTCTCATCGGATCAGTTATTCTCCTTCCTCAGCACTTTCCTCTTCGGGGGGCACAAATCCTTCAAGTTTCATACCAAGAGAAAGGCCCATTTCACTTAAAACGTCTTTTATTTCATTCAAGGACTTTCTGCCAAAATTCTTTGTTTTAAGCATTTCCGCTTCTGATTTCTGCACTAATTGATAGATTTTTAAAATATCGGCATTCTTAAGACAATTTGCGCTGCGCACGGAAAGTTCAAGTTCTTCAACACTACGATAAAGATTTTCATTGAACTTGGGCGTTTCGGTTTCATCATCTTTAGAAACGGGTGCAGGTTCAATTTTTTCATCAAAATTGATGAATATGGACATCTGTTCCTTCAGAATTTTTGCTGCATAGGCAACGGCGTCTTCGGGAAGTACACTTCCGTCCGTCCATACTTCAAGCGTCAATTTATCGTAGTCGGTTCTCTGCCCGACTCGGGCATTACCGACAACATAGTTGACTTTTTTTATGGGAGAAAAAATAGCATCAATGGGAATCGTTCCTACTGCCGCATCCTCATCCTTGTTTGCTTCCGAGAGTGAATACCCTTTCCCGGCCTTCACAGTCATCGATATTTTGCATTCACCTTTGTCGGTGAGCGTTGCTATGTGTTGATCTTTATTGAGTATTTCAACCCTGCCATCACTGCTTATGATATCTCCGGCAGTGACTGCACCCACATTGGCAACATCGATATAAAGCGTTCTCGGCGTTGTATCCTCAGTTTTGATTCTGACTTGCTTCAGATTGAGGATAATTTCGGAAACATCTTCAAACACTCCGGGGATGGTACTGAACTCGTGCATGACCTTTTCAAATTTTACCGAGACAATGGCGGCACCGTAAAGCGAAGACAAAATGATTCGTCTCAGAGAATTACCAATGGTGATACCAAATCCTCTTTCAAGCGGTTCACAGACAAATTTGCCGTAAGTGGGACTACTCGTCAACTGAACTTTCTCCGGCTTGATCATTTCCCGCCAGTTTATATAGGTTAGTTCGTTTGATGGCATTATTTCATCTCCAAATGATTTGAGTTAAGACTCCCTCAATAAACAAACCTGTTTTCTCAACTCTCATAACCGCTTGTTATTTTGAATAAAGCTCAACAATCAGTTGTTCCTGAATTGGCATTGTAAGCTCTTCCCGTACCGGAAAACTCTTAACAATCCCCTTCATATTTTCTTTCTCGAATTCGATCCACTGCGGTACGCCTCGTCGAACAACCGCGTCCATGGAGTCGGCTATAGTCTGTATGTTACGGCTTTTCTCCCGCACTTCAATGGTATCACCAATCTTGAGCAGATAGGAAGGTATATTTACTTTCCGGCCGTTTACCAGAAAATGATTGTGTTTCACTAGCTGTCTTCCCTGATTGCGTGAATTACCAAAACCGATACGGTATACTGTGTTATCAAGCCTTCTTTCAAGGAATATAAGCAAATTGGTTCCTGTGATACCCTGCTGCCGATCCGCTTTCTCAAAAGTAAGTCTGAACTGTTTTTCCGAAAGTCCATACATTCTTTTGACTTTTTGTTTTTCCCGAAGCTGAATTCCGTAATCTGAAGCTTTTCGATGCCGGCTCTGTCCGTGCTGCCCCGGTGCATAACTGCGACGTTCAAATGCGCATTTATCGGAATAGCATCGATCGCCTTTAAGAAACAACTTCATATTTTCCCGTCGGCATAACCGACATACTGAACCTCTGTATCGTGCCAATTGCTCCTCCTTGAATCGTCGGCAATTTCTTTTTGCCGACGATCTTACGGGTACAGGTCGTGTTCACCCGTATATCTTCCAAAACGAATTAAAAAAATATAGACTATACCCGGCGTCTCTTGGGCGGGCGGCAGCCATTGTGCGGAATGGGGGTTACGTCCTTTATAAGTGAAACATTAAATCCAACCCCCTGCAGGGATCGTAATGCTGATTCGCGCCCGGCACCTGGGCCTTTGACGTAGACCTCGACATTACGCATACCATGCTCCATGGCCTTTTTAGCGGCATCCTCGGCCGCAAGCTGCGAAGCAAATGGGGTACTTTTCCGGGATCCCTTGAATCCCTGGACCCCTGAACTGGACCATGCCACAACATTACCGGCAGGGTCTGTGATGGTTACAATAGTATTATTAAATGTCGACTGGATATGCACAACCCCGTTTGGAATGCTCTTTTTTTCCTTTTTCTTAGTACGCGTTTTTCTTGGCATTTGACGATTCCATTAAAACTTTTTTTATTTTATTTGATGATTATGGCGGACAAAAAAACTGCTGAAACACATATAGCTGATTACAGTATTTGGATTCTATTTCTTTTTTACGCCGCCCTTTTTCTTTACAGCCGATCTTCGCGGTCCCTTTCTTGTTCTCGCATTCGTACTGGTTCGCTGCCCGCGAACCGGGAGAGACTTCCGATGCCTTAAGCCTCGATAAGCGCCTAAATCCATGAGGCGTTTAATATCCATCGATATTTCTGTTCGAAGTTCTCCCTCGACTTTACACTCACTATCGATTACTTTTCGAATGCTGTTTACTTCATTTTCTGTCAAATCGTCTGTTTGTTTATCCAGATCAATTTGAAGTTGCGTCAGTATGCGCTTTGAAGTAGTTCGACCGATACCATATATATATGTCAACCCTATCTCAACCCGTTTACGTCTTGGTAAATCTACGCCCGCAATTCTTGCCAAAGCTTATCCTCCTATCCCTGCCGCTGTTTATGTCTTTTGTTTTCGCAGATAACTCTGACCACACCCTTTCTGCGGACAATCTTGCATTTACTGCATATTTTTTTCACAGATGCTCTGACCTTCATATGTGTTGCTCCTTGTTTATCAAAAGCATACCCTGTTTCTTAAAATAGCCTGCCCCTGATGTATCAGGTTCTCAGATCCTGAGTATACCTGTTATTTTGATCTATAGGTAATCCTGCCCCTGGTCAAATCATAAGGTGAAAGCTCAACTGCAACCGTATCCCCAGGTAATATTTTGATAAAATGCATTCTCATTTTCCCGGATATATGGGCCAGAATCTGATGTTTATTTTCCAGCTCAACCTTGAACATTGCATTTGGCAGGGTTTCTATTACAGTGCCCTGCACCTTTATGGCTTCCTCCTTCGGCATTTGTAGCGCCCCTTTCGACCTTAGCTTCCTTCTATTTGAATTTTATCATTCGATTATCACCGCCCTCTGCCTTTCACACCTTTTTTGAGAAAACCCTCATAATGGCGAGTCAGCATGTGCGATTCAATTTGTGATATCGTGTCAATGGCGACACCCACCACGATCAATAGAGCGGTCCCCCCAAAATAAAAGGGGATGTTCAGCTTGGTAATAAGTATCGAAGGCAGCACGCATACGGCAGACACGTAAACAGCACCTCCAAGGGTAATTCTTGTAAGTACTTTATCGATATACTCGGCCGTACGTTTTCCAGGTCTGATCCCGGGAATGTACCCCCCGTTTTTTTTCATATTATCGGCCACATCCTCGGGATTAAAGGTAACCGCGGTATAGAAGTAACAAAAGAAAAAGATGAACCCGATATACATTAATTCATATATCAGACTGCCCGGGCTCATTGAAGCGGCTGCCGTCTGCATCCATGGTATTTTTACAAAACTTGCAATGGTCGCTGGAAACATGATGATGGAAGATGCAAAAATAGGCGGTATCACACCGGATGTATTAATTTTCAATGGAAGGTGGGTGCTTTGACCGCCGTACATCTTTCTGCCGACGACTCTTTTGGCATACTGAACCGGTATCCTCCTCTGACCCTGCTCAACGTAGATTATAAATGCGATCACACCAACCATAAATACAATTAGAATCAGAATTAAAAAAATACCCATTTCACCGGTGGAAAGCAACCGAAAAGTATTTCCAATGGCATTGGGCATCCTGGCCACAATACCGGCAAAGATGATAAGAGAGATACCATTTCCAATGCCCCGTTCGGTAATTTGCTCGCCAAGCCACATGATAAATGCCGTTCCGGCAGTAAGCGTCAAAACGGTCATCAGCCTGAATGCCCAACCGGGATGAATGACCACCGGCGCACCGCCGGGGGATGTCATACTCTCAAGGCCGATGCTGATACCGAACCCCTGAATAATACTCAAAACCACGGTTCCGTAACGGGTGTACTGAGTAATTTTTTTCCGGCCCTGTTCACCTTCTTTTGAAAGGCGCTCCAGATGCGGGATCACCACGGTGAGAAGCTGAATGATAATTGAAGCACTGATGTAAGGCATGATCCCAAGGGCAAACACCGACAGTCTTTCCAGCGCACCACCTGAGAACATATCGAACAGCCCAAGCAAGGTGCCCTTGGCCTTTGCAAAAAAGGAAGCCAGGGCAATCGTATCTATTCCCGGAGTCGGCACATGTACCCCTACACGGTATACCGCAAGAAGGGCAAAAGTGTATAGTACACGCTTTTTCAACTCAGGTATTTTAAATATATTCTGGAACCCGCTGCCTATCATACTATATGTCCTCTACACTACCACCGGCGGCTTCTATCTTAACCCTGGCACTGTTGCTGACGGCGTTTAAACGAATAGTGAGGGGATATTCAATATCGCCTTTGCCAAGCAGCTTGATCCCATCCCGTCTGCCATTGACAAGTCCGCTTCTGACAACAACAGCCTCGTCAACCACACTGCCGGTTTCAAATCGATTCAGATCGCATATATTTAGAACCGCTATTTCCTTTTTAAAAATATTGGTAAACCCTCTTTTGGGCAGACGTCGATGAATGGGCATCTGCCCACCCTCGAACCCGGGCCTTACACCTCCGCCTGATCGGCTCTTGTGTCCTTTCGTTCCCCGGCCTGCAGTCTTTCCGGTTCCCGAACCAACTCCGCGGCCAAGTCTTTTACGGGCGCTGCGTGAACCTTTTGCTGGTGACAGTTCATTTAACTTCATCAATCATCTCCTCTGCTTTCACCAGGTGTGAAACAACGTGTACCATTCCGCGGACAGCCGCAGTATTTTCAAGCCTTACAGTCCTGTTTATCTTGGTCAACCCCAAACCCCGCAAAACTTTGCGATGCTTTTCCGGCCTTCCAATCATACTTTTAACCAAAGTTATTTCTAATGTTCCAGACATTTATAATTCCCCTATCAATTATAAATCTTCTACCAGAATGCCCCGTCGCTTGGCGACCTGCTCTCTGCTTTGAAGCTGTTTAAGCCCTGTTATCGTGGCTTTCACGACATTATGAGGATTATTGGACCGCATGCATTTTGTTAAAATATCCTGTACCCCTACAGCTTCCAATACTGCCCGAACCGCTCCACCGGCAATAACACCGGTTCCTTTTGACGCGGGTTTCAGCAAAACGCGGCCTGCACCATATTTGCCAATCACCTGAAAGGGAATTGTTCCGTCTTCGGTTAAAGGCACCTTGCACATATTTTTTCTGGCTTTCTCCGCGCCCTTGCGAATTGCTTCGGGCACTTCACCGGCTTTGCCCAGGCCCCAGCCGACACTCCCCTCTCCATCACCAACGACGACAACAGCACTGAAGCTGAACCTTCTTCCGCCTTTGACGACCTTTGCCACACGGTTTATATGTACTACTTTATCTATAAACTGATTATCATCCATGTCTTTTTTGAACAAGGGCCTGCCTCCTACATTTCGAATATTTACTAAAATTCCAGCCCGGCTTCACGTGCACCGTCTGATACAGCCTTAACCCGGCCATGATACAGATATCCGTTACGGTCAAAAACAATTTTTTTAACCCCTTTTTCCAAGGCACGCTCTCCAATAAGCTTTCCGATATGACCGGCTGCCTCAACCTTATTGTCGAACCGATCTAAAGCCTTTACTGCTTTTTCCATGCTGGAAGCACTGGCCAGGGTTTGGCCACTGATATCATTGACAATTTGCGCATAAATATGCCTTGCGCTACGAAAGATGGTCAGTCGGGGTCGTTCATCTGTCCCGGACAGGGCTTTTCTTATTCTTTTTTTTCTTTTCAAACGCGCCTTTTTTTTAAAATCCAAAGAGCCCATCGTTGTTCCCCTTAAAATTGTGTCAAAATGACCCATATTTCCGACAACCGGATTTTGCAACATGAATCGCCCGGACACAACGGTTTTTTCAAATATTATTTGGTCCCGGTTTTTCCGGCTTTACGCCGAATAAATTCTTCAGCGTATTTAATGCCTTTGCCTTTATAAGGCTCAGGCGGCCTCAGGCTTCGAATGGAAGCGGCTGTTGCCCCGAGTTGTTCCTTATCTATCCCGGAAAGTTTGATAACATTTTTTTTATCTATATTTACCGAGATTCCTTCCGGAACAGGAAAATTGACCGGATTGGAATAGCCTATATTAAAGACAATGGTCCTGCCCTGCAAATCCGCCCTGTATCCTATACCGTTTATTTGCAGTATCCGTTCAAACCCCTTGTCAATACCCGTTATCATGTTGGCAACCAATGATCTGGTCAAGCCCTGTAACGCACTGGAGTCTTTCTGTTGGTCGATTATAACCACTTTTATGGTTTTTTCGTCTATCTCCAGTTCAACGGCCGGATGTATCGTTCTGGAAAGTGTTCCTTTCTCACCCTGAACCGTAATCAGCCTGTTTTTATATGATATTTTTGTCTTTTGCGGAATCGGAATCACTTTTTTGCCTATTCGAGACATTTCTTACACCCCTTGACTACCAGATATTACAAAGAACTTCTCCGCCTACTTTTTGCAACCGGGCTTCCTTGTCTGTCAATATTCCCCTGGACGTTGATAATATCGCAACTCCCATGCCGCTGAATACTGGCTTGACTTCCTTTTGCCTAACGTAAACCCTTCTACTGGGCTTACTGATACGCTCCAGTTTATATATGGCATGGCTTCTGTTTGCGTCATATTTTAAATACACCCGCAAAACGCCCTGTTTGTCATCCTTAACGAACTTATAATTTTTTATATATCCCTGATTTTTAAGTACTTTTGCCAGTTCAACCTTGATCGTTGATCCGGGGATCTCGACACTGTCTAATTTCGCTTTCCCGCCGTTTCTGATCCTCGTCAGCATGTCGGCAATCGGGTCGCTCATTACCATTTTTTTCTTCCTTACGATACAGTCTTTTTTAAGTATCTTTTAGATGGATACGGCCTTTATCAAATCTGTATAATTACCAGCTGGATTTGACCACACCAGGTAATTTGCCATGCGAGGCAAGATCACGAAAACAGATACGGCATATTCCGAATTTCCTAATGAAAGCTCGTGGCCTGCCGCACATCGGACATCTATTGTACTCCCGCACCTTAAATTTTGCTTTTCTTAATGCTTTTGCTCTAAGAGACTTTTTGGCCAAAGCATCCTCCTTGTTATTTGACTTCTTCTTAGCTTTTCACGCTTCAGTTTTTAAATGGCATTCCCATAAGTTTCAGGAGTTCTTTTCCCTCTTCGTCCGATTTTGCAGTCGTAACGATGGTAATATTAAGCCCCTTGATCTTATCAATTCTGTCATAATCAACTTCGGGGAAAATGATATGCTCTTTTATCCCCAGAGTGTAATTCCCGTTGTGATCAAAAGCCTTGCCTGAAATCCCCCTGAAATCTCTAACCCTCGGGAGTGCTATATTTATAAGTTTGTTCAAAAAATCGTACATCCGGGTATGCCGCAGCGTAACCATACATCCGATAGGCATCCCGGCCCTAAGTTTAAATGCCGCAATTGATTTTTTAGCACGGGTGATCACAGGATTTTGACCGGCTATTATCTTAAGTTCTTCAGCGGCTGAGTCCAACATTTTAATATTATGAATGGCTTCCCCAAGTCCGATATTCAATACGACCTTATCAATTTTCGGTACCTGCATGAGGTTCGTATACTTGAACTTTTCAAAAAGACTGGGGACGATATTTTTATCATAATATTCTTTTAACTGAGACATTCTACTCCTCATCGCGCACACAGCTTGTTATTTAGGCGTCTATAATTTCATTGCATTTTCTGCATACCCGGACTTTTTTACCGTCGTCCAGCCGCTGCATTTTTATACGTGCAGGTTTAATACATTTATTGCACATCAACATCACATTCGACCAATGAACGGGTGCCTCGCTTTCGACAATACCACCCTGTCTGGTCTGTGCGTTCGGCTTGGTATGTCTCGTGGCGATGTTAATATTCTCTACGAGAATTCTGTTTTTTTTTCTAAGGACCTTCAAAACCTTACCGATCTTGCCATTGTCCTTACCGGCGATGATTTTTACTTTGTCGTCTTTTTTTATATAGCATGTATTCCTGGTCATAGATCAAATCCTTTAAGGACCGCTGATTTTTACAAGACTTCCGGGGCTAAGGAAATTATTTTCATAAATCTCTTTCCCCTCAGTTCTCTTGCCACCGGCCCAAATATGCGGGTCCCGACAGGCTCTTTGCTTGCACTGATTAACACCGCTGAATTTTCATCAAATCGTATGTAAGATCCGTCCCGCCGTCTTATTTCTTTTTTAGTTCTGACGACAACAGCCTTCAGGACGTCTCCCTTTTTTACTTTAGCATTGGGGATTGCTTCCTTGACGGACACAACGATAATATCACCAATGCGGGCATATCTTCTTCTGGATCCGCCAAGTACCTTTATACAATAGACTTCCTTGGCACCGGAATTATCTGCAACTGTTAGTCTGGATTCTGCCTGAATCATTTTTTTATTCCTTTACCATCAGACCGCTTTTTCGACTATTTGACTGACCCGCCATCTTTTGGTTCGGCTCAGGGGTCTTGACTCTGTAATCAAAACTTTGTCTCCAGGTTTGCAACTGTTGCTTTCATCATGAGCAGCAAACCTTGTAGATCTGCGAATATACTTTTTATACAATTGATGTTTGACCAGCCTCTCTACCAAGACGATTACCGTCTTGTCCATTTTGCCGCTTATCACACTGCCAATCAACTGTCTCTTTTTATTTATCTTTTTTTCCATGGCCTCAGCTACTCTTTGTCCGTGCTTCCGGTTAATTCAAACTCTCTTGTCACAGTTTTGATCCTAGCGATATCAGCCTTAGTCTGCATGATTTTCTTCGGATTTTCAAGCTGGCCGATCTCATGCTGAAACCGCAGGTTGAACATTTCTTCTCTCAGGTCATCAAGTTTATGAAGCCTTTCTTCCTGGCTTAACTCTCTGATTTCCGATACTTTCATTATAATTCGCTCCTCTCCACAAATCGAGTCTTGACTGAAAGTTTGTGTGAAGCAAGCCGGAGGGCTTCTTTTGCCATTTCTCTGGTGACGCCTTCCATTTCATATAAAATTCTGCCTGGACGTATGATTGCGATCCAGCCTTCAGGAGCACCTTTCCCCTTGCCCATTCTTACTTCGGCGGGTTTTTTGGTAAAAGATTTATCGGGAAAAATTCTGATCCACATCTTCCCGCCTCTCTTTACATGCCGAGTCATTGCAATTCGAGCGGCCTCTATCTGTTTGGAACTTAATTTACCGCATTCGATCGCCATCAGACCGAATTCTCCGAAGCTTAAAGTGTTCCCCCGGCGAGCAGCCCCTTTCATCCTGCCTTTCTGTCTCTTGCGGTACTTTACTTTCTTAGGGCTAAGCATCTTTTTATCTCCTTACTAACTGACGCTTGAAGCGACTGCATCTTTTTTTAGTATTTCACCGTTAAAAACAAAGACCTTCACACCGATGATACCGTAAGTTGTTTTAGCCTCGATGAATCCATAATCAATGTCCGCCCTTAGCGTATGCAAAGGGACTCTGCCCTCTCGATACCATTCCCTTCTGGCCATTTCGGCACCTCCCAGTCTCCCTGAGCATATTATTTTTACGCCCTTGGCCCCGAATCTCATTGCCGATGAGACACCCCTTTTCATCGCCCGTCTGAAAGCAACCCTTCTTTCAATCTGAAGCGCCACGTTTTCCGCAACCAGTTGAGCATCCAGCTCGGGCTTTCGGACTTCCTGAATATCGATTAGAACTTCCCGGGAAACCTGTTTTTCGATCTCTTTTTTGAGTTTTTCGATCTCAGATCCCTTTTTGCCGATGACAATGCCGGGTCGAGCCGTAAAAATACGCAACCTGATCCTTTTCGCCGACCGTTCTATCTCGATCTTTGAAATACCGGCATGATATATTTTTTTCTTAAGAAATTTTCTTATTTTAAAATCTTCGAGAATGTAATCGGAATATTTCTTCCCAGAATACCACCGGGATTCCCATGTTTTTACTATTCCTAATCGCAATCCTATAGGATTAACTTTCTGGCCCAAGCTCTTACCTCCTCTTTACTCTGCCGAATCTTCAGTTAAAATAACCGTGATATGACTAGTCCTTTTCAAGATACGCGCGCCACGCCCCCGTGCCCTTGCGCGAAACCGCTTAGCAGTCGGCCCCTGGTCCACGATTACATTACTGATTAATAGGGAATCTATGTCAATGTCAGGATGCTGATCGGAATTAGCAACCGCCGACCTCACAACCTTTTCAACTATTCCAGCAGCCTTCTGCGGCATAAAGTTCAGTGCATTCAAACCGGCTTCGACGGGCTTACCTTTTACAACACCGACGATTTTACGGACTTTTTGAGGCGAGATGCGAACATATCGCGCAACTGCTTTCACCTGCATGTCAGACATCCTCTTTTTCTCCAATCCTACTTCTTCAATTTCGATTTTTTATCACCAGCGTGCCCATAAAAAGTCCGCGTTGGCGAAAACTCACCGAGTTTATGCCCGACCATATTCTCAGAAATAAACACCGGAACAAATTTTCTGCCATTGTGTATTGCCAGCGTTATACCAACCATTTCAGGAATAATTGTTGACCGCCTGGACCAGCTTTTGATTACCCTGTTACTTCGACTCTCCTGAACCGCCAAAACTTTGTTCAATAATTTAGGTTCAATATATGGGCCTTTTTTTAACGATCGTGGCATATCCTCTCCTGCATTATATTCTGATTACCTACCTGTGAATTGAGTTAAAGCAATTGGGCAGATATTATTTCTTCGTACGCCTCTTGACTATGTAGCGATCCGTTTTTTTATTTTTCCGGGTCCGGTATCCCTTGCTCGGAACGCCCCAGGGACTGCATGGATGACGCCCTCCGGAAGAGCGTCCTTCGCCGCCGCCCATCGGGTGATCTACGGGGTTCATTGCGACACCGCGAACTTTCGGCCGCCTGCCAAGATATCTTTTTCTTCCGGCTTTTCCAAGATCTATGCTGTCATGTTCCGTATTTCCAATTTGTCCGATAGTTGCCATGCATTTTATCAAAACCATCCGAACTTCCCCTGAAGGAAGTTTAACCAGCGCATATTTATCTTCCTTCGCCATCAATTGAGCAAAAGTTCCAGCGCTACGGACAATTTGCCCCCCTTTACCCAGACGCAGTTCGATATTGTGGATATGCGTTCCTAAAGGAATATTACCAAGCGGCAAGGCATTGCCGGGTTTTATATCGACGTCCGAACCGGACAGTACCGTATCACCGACCGATAGATTGACAGGCGCCAGGATGTACCGCTTTTCGCCGTCTGCGTAGTGCAGCAAAGCAATTCGGGCACTACGATTAGGGTCATACTCTATAGATGCAACTTTGGCTGGTATCCCAGTTTTGTTTCTTTTAAAATCTATAATACGGTAGAAACGTTTATGACCGCCGCCCCGATGCCGACAGGTGATCCTTCCATTGACATTTCGCCCGCCATTTTTCTTGATTGCTTTTAGCAGACTTTTTTCAGGACTCGAAGTTGTTATCTCTTCGAAATTTGAGAACATCTGAAATCGTCGTCCCGGAGATGTCGGTTTTACTCTCTTTACTGCCATTTTAAGCTCCTAGCTTTAAACCCCTTCAAAAAATTCAATCCGTTCGCCCGTCATCAATGTCACGATCGCCTTTTTCCAATTTCTTCGTTTTCCCAGAATTTTTCCCCGCCTCTTTACCTTGCCTCTGACCTGCATGGTACGGACACTTGCGACTCTGACATTGAATATTTTTTCTACAGCGCGTCTGATTTCGACTCTGTTTGCGTTGCGATCTACTTCGAACGTGACCTTGTTATGCATTTCTTTTTGAATATTTGTCTTTTCAGTAATTAAAGGCCGTTTTATAATGTCATATTGAATCATACGGATAGCCTCCCTTCAATTTTTTTTACGGAAGGTTCGATCAGAATCAATTTTTCATATTTTAAGATATCATAAACATTGAGCCCGGCAGATCGCAGCACCTTTATATCGGGAATGTTTCTGGAGGAAATTTCCAGTCTTTCATTCTCTTTCCCCGTAACGATCAACGCATTGCGAACATCAAGAGCGCTTAATATTTCCGTTACGTCTCTTGTTTTGATCCGTTCAAGCTCGAATTCATTTATAACCATAATTTTCTCAAGTTTCAGTTTGCTGCTTAACGCCATCTTTAATGCCAGCTTTCTGACTTTTTTGTGAATTTTATAGGCATAAGATTTTGGATCAGGCCCGAAAACACTGCCGCCGCCTCTCAGCAGCGGGGATTTAACATCTCCCCTTCTGGCACGGCCGGTCCCTTTCTGACGAAAAAGCTTTTTCCCGCTACCTGTTATATCACTCCTATGCTTGACAGAAGCGCTTCCCGATCGCCTCTTAGCAAGCTGCATGGTAACGACTTCATGCAATACACTTGCCTTTACCGGAATACTGAAAACTGTATCGACAAGATCGATTTCCGATACTTTTTCACCTTTTAAATTTAAAACATCTAGGACAGCCATAATCTACCCGTCAATTCTATATTTATTTTTGATCGAACTTATGATTACCAATTGGGCCGTTTTGATTTATTTACCGATGGGTGTTTTCTTCTTTTGGAGCGTAACCATTGAATTTCTACTTCCAGGTACGGCACCCCTTAAAAAAACCAGGTTTTCTTCAGTACGAATATCAGCGATCTTAAGGTTCTGAGCGGTTTTTCGTTCATAACCGTACTGTCCGGGCATTTTTTTACCTTTCACAACTTTCGCAGGCCAGGCGCTACAGCCAATCGATCCCGGAATTCTATGGCTTTTGCTACCATGGGTTTTATTTCCACCGGAAAAACCGTGACGTTTCATCACTCCGGAAAAGCCTCTCCCCTTTGTCCTGCCCGAAACATCGACCAGTTCACCGGTGCTGAACATATCCACACCTATACTCTGACCTGTTTCGTATTTTTCCGGATCGTCTACCCTGAACTCCTTGAGTAATTTATAAGACGATCCACCGCTCTTCTTATAATGGCCCTGCAACGGCTTGTTTATTGAAGTTTTCTTTCTTTCTCCAAATCCAAGCTGAATTGCGTTATATCCATCCTTGCCCATGGTTTTGACCTGCGTAACCGTACATGGCCCCACCTGAACAACGGTTACCGGGATTATGTTGCCTTCCTGGGAAAACAGGTTCATCATCCCCAATTTCTTTCCAATCAGTCCTCTATTCATAGCTACACTGTTCCCAATATTACAATTTAATTTCGACATCAACTCCCGGAGAAAGATCCAGCTTCATCAGTG
>CAZFXX010000044.1:0-14948 GCA_964522985.1 uncultured Desulfobacteraceae bacterium | reverse complement strand
CTCTGACCTCTGATTTCTGACCTCTGATCTCTGACCTCTGACCTCTGACATCTGGCTTCTATTTTTTTTCAAATATCCATCATTCAACTATGATCGACATCCATTGCCACATTTTGCCCGGAATCGACGACGGGCCATTGAGCATTGCGGAAAGCCTGGCCATGGTGGATCTGGCGGTTGCAGACGGTATTACGACGATTGTGGCTACGCCTCATACCTTCAACGGTGTTTACACGACGCCGCCGGAAGCTACAACAAGCGGTGTAGATGCTTTAAACCGGATATTGACGGAAAAAAATATCCGGCTAAGGATTTGCCCCGGGGCAGAGGTTCATACCTGCGACGCCTTTAGCCGCAAAATCAGGGATGGTCTGGCCGATACAATCAATCACAGCGGGAAGTATGTACTGGTTGAATTTCCTTTCCAGACCATTAACCCCGGCACCAGCGAAGAACTTTTTCAACTTAAACTTACAGGCATAACCCCGATCATTGCTCACCCGGAACGAAATATTCTGGTTCAGCGGGACATAAGCCAGCTTTATGATATGGTTTCCATGGGATGCCTTGTTCAGATTACAGCCATGAGCATCACCGGAGAGTTTGGAGAGGCGGCCATGGGCTGTGCCCACAGGCTTCTTCAAAGACACCTGGCCCATGTGATTGCCTCGGATGCCCATTCCTCCGGGGGCCGGCCCCCGATTTTGAGCAATGGGGTAGACGCCGCCGCCGATGTTCTGGGAAGTATGGCCGAGGCTCGGAAAATGGTCACTGATATTCCACGTGCCATCCTTTGCGGTGATCCAATTGAAATCCCCGATCCGCTGCAGTACCGGGAAATTTCAAAAAAAAAATGGTGGCAGGTGTTTTTTTAGAGTTTGAAAGGTGCCGTATTCAGTAATCAATTTTCAATGCTATGGGCAACAGGTGTAATGGAAAAGGCTGCATATGTTTTGTTTCTGGCATCACTGGTCATAAGCCCGCTGGTTTTCGGGGCCATGCACCCCTGGGCCTATACCCTGATGTCGCTGTTGATTTTTATCGGGGCTGTGCTGCTGTTGCCTGGAAGAATCGTCCGTGAGGCGGGAAGGGATGGTTTTTTTTTAAAAATACCCGATACAGGCCTGAATTTTTTTTTTATTGCCTTTTTACTGCTTCTGATTTTTCAACTGGTGCCGCTACCGGAAGCCATGGTTGATTTTCTTTCGCCACAGCGCGTAAAGGTGGCCAAGGTCTCTCTGTCGGGGTTTGCAACGAATACCCCTTCCCAAAACGGCGGATGGCTTTCGTTTTGTGTTTACCAGCACCCGGTACGAATGTCGCTGATTCGTTTTTTTACCTATGGCATATTTTTTTACGGCCTGGTGCTGGTGCTCAATTCACGACAGCGGATCGAAACCACGGTTTTACTGGTCTTGGTTCTGTGCTGTTTTGAAACGGTTTACGGATTGGCCCAGACCTATTCGGAATCCGGGCATATTTTGTGGTATGCCAAATCCGGTTATCGCCGGGATGTTACCGGAACCTATATCAATCGCAATCATCTGGCCGGACTGCTCGAAATGGGTCTGCTCACCGCCGCAGCCTATGCTGCTTCCCTGGCCCGGTATGAAAAAGCACGCTTCAAAGGTCTCCTGAAAAAAGAAAATATTAAAAGCCGGATACTGGCCGGGCTTTCCGGGGGGGCCGCCCCCGGCAAACGGCTGTTGATACTTTTTTGCGGGATCATTATCGGGATCGGGCTGATCTTTACGGCATCCCGGGGGGGAATGATCGCCGGTGCCGGCGGGCTTTTGTGCATGGGACTGATCTTTGTTTTTCGCCGGACCCAGCGCCGTAAGGGCATTATTCTGCTTTCCCTGTTTTTGGTTACGGCGGGTTATGCCGTTTATATCGGAGCCGAATATCCCATGGGGCGGTTTAATTATTTTGATCAGTCTTTTGAAAATAGGAACCGGTACGCACTCAAAACCATGAATATGTATCAGGATTATCCGGTAACAGGCATTGGTCTTGGTAATTTTGAATATGTCTATCCCGGGTATCAGGCGGCAAAGGATAGTAAGCGGTATATCCGGTTTGCGCATAATGACTGGGCCCAGTTCCTGACCGAGACCGGCACGATGGGACTGGTGCTGCTGATGGCGGGCATGACTTTTTTTCTGCTGCGGACGTTGCGGCTCTGGCTGAAACGACATGATCCCTTTGCACTTGGTCTGGGAACGCTGGTGCCGGCTCTTTCAGGGGCCATGGCAATCCATTCTTATTCGGATTTCAATCTGCATATCCCGGCAAATTTTTTAATGCTGACCGGTTTGACGGCATGCAGCAGCGCAGCACTGCATCTGCATTGCCGGGGCGGCCGGGAAAACCGGGTTAATCGATGGCATTGCCTGCCGTTGAAGTTTTCGGGGACTGTTTTGCTTTTCTTGATGGTCGGAACGATTATCTGGTGTGCAGCAGGGGCCATTTGTCATTTTAGCGCCGAAACCCTTTGTCCCACTGTGCCCAATTCCACCTTTAACATTGATCGGCAGCCGTCATTTGAGAATATTAAAAAGGCCATTTCTCAAGATGGTCTTAATGCAAGGTACCGGCAAAAATTGGCCCGGGCATTGATGGTAGCGCGCGATGATCATGCCGCAGAGGGTAATTACCAGGAGAACCGGATTCGCGTAAAAGAGATTATTGCTGCATTGCAAGGGGCTATTTTGTTGAATCCCTGTGAGACCGAAAACTATATCCGCCTGGCCCGCGAGTATACGTATATGTGGCAGGAGCCGGACTATCGGGGGAAATGGCTGCCGGCAGCGGACCGGGCTATGGAGAGTGCCGCCTATTTTATCGGCGAAAAAGATCCGCACCAGCATGTGGAACTGGGACATTACTGGAATATGCGCGCCGGCCATTTCTGGCTTTTGAAGAAGCAGCGGGATGCAGCTATGGAAAAGGCGCAACTGCATTATCAAAAGGCCTTGACCCTGGATCCGAACAACCGGGAAATGGCTGGGGAGATCGAAGGCCAAAGGCTGAAGACCGGGGACAGGAAATAGAAGACAGAGGGCAGAGGGCAGAGGGCAGAGGGCAGAGGGCAGAAGACAGAGGGCGGAAGACAGAGGGCGGAGGGCAGAGGGCAGAGGGCAGAGGGCAGAAGGCGGAAGACAGAGGGCGGAAGACAGAGGGCAGAAGACAGAGGGCAGAAAGTAGGAAATGGGCAGCAGGATATAGGAAAGAGTGTGTAATTGTTAGGGTGATTGAGATGGATGGACGGATAACAGACAACCGGTAACCAATGAATCCAAGAAAACCTGAATATGTACTGGGAATATGGGATGGGCATGATGCCGGTGCCGGGTTGCTTTGTGGCGACAGGATTGTTTTTGCCGTTAACGAGGAGCGGTTGAGCCGCCGCAAACTGGAAGTCGGATTCCCACACCTTTCTATCCTGGCGGCCTTGGATTATGCCGGGACCAGGCCGGCGGATATTAATGATGTGGCCTTTTCCACCAGTGACCCGGCTAAAACCCTGACACGTATGGTGCCTGGTTTAAAAGAGGAATATTATCTGATCCGGCGCCGCAAAAAGGCACCCGGACGGCTTGACCCTTTGAAAAAGCGGTTTAAATACCGTTTTACCGAAAAAGGTCCGAATTTTCTTTCCGTTGCCTTGAGCCGTTATTGTATCCGCAGGCAGTTGCAAAAACTTGGCTTCTCAGGGTATCGCCTTACCCTGGTGGACCATCACCTGGCCCATGCCTGGGCAGCGGCCTGCTGCAGCGGGTTTGATCGGTGCCTGGTCATTACGCTGGACGGGGTCGGAGATGGATTGTGCGGATCGATCCGGCAATTTGTGGCCGGGCGTTTTTTACCGGTGAAAAAGAATTCCGCCCGTGTCTCCCCGGGGGTTTTTTTTGAGCATGTGACAAATTTGATGAATATGCGGGAACTGGAAGACGAGGGCAAGGTCATGGCCCTGGCCGACTATGCCTATCCGGTTGCGGACCGGGATAATCCGCTGATGGACCTGATCCGCGTGCAGGGCCTTGATTTTGTATCTTCCTTTAACTCGGTTGCCATGTACAGGGAGATGAAAAAAATCTTGTGGCGTTTTCCTTCCGAACAGTTTGCCTGTATGGCCCAGCGGGCCTTGGAAAAAAATGTGCTGCAACTGGTTGAAAACGCGGTGGCCAGAACCGGTGAGGCGCGAGTGGCCCTGGCCGGCGGTGTTTTTTCCAATATCAAGCTGAATATGAAAATTGCCGAGCTTGAAAAAATCCAGGATGTCTTTGTGTTTCCGCATATGGGCGACGGGGGTCTGGCGGCCGGATCCGCCATGGCTGTGAATAATACCCGTTTCAAGGTTTCGCGATATAAATTGATAGATCTTTATCTGGGTCCGGATTATTCCGGCGCGTCAATTGAAAAGATGCTGAAACAATACGACTTCCGGTATCAGCGCCTTGACCATCCGGGCCCTGAAGCAGCGCGTCTGATCCTCAATAATGAAATTATTCTCTGGTTTCGGGGCCGGATGGAACTGGGGCCCAGGGCCCTTGGTAACCGCAGTATCCTGGCCCGGCCGGACAGCCTCAAGATCCGGGGCCGGTTGAATCTGGTACTTAAAAAAAGAGTCTGGTATCAGCCGTTTTGCCCAAGCCTTCTGATGGAGGACGCGCCGTTTTTGCTGAATACAAAGGGTCAGGATTTGCGTTTGAATCGTTTTATGACCACCGGTTTCAGGGTCAGGCAGAAGTACCGCAACCTCATGCAGGGGGTGGTGAATATAGACGGTACCTGCCGGCCCCAGTTTGTGACGGATGAGAATCCAGCCTTTCGTGAGCTGCTGCTGGGTGTAAAAAATAAGCTTGGCAGAGGTGTTGTCTTAAATACCAGTTTCAATATTCATGGTGAGCCTATTATCGGTTCTCCTGAGCAGGCAATGGATATGTTTGTCCGCACCGGGCTGCGATATTTTTTTATTGAAGACTTTCTGGTTGAAAATCATGCCGTCTAAAATTGATAACAAACCGATGTTTGGATTTATTCTGCTTAGCGGGTATCTTTTGCTGGCCGGCATCGGGGTATGGCTTATGATGTCCATGCCCCGTAATGAAATTATCAGAGGCCTGGAAAAAACAGTTCCCTGGATTCTCAGAATAAATTTATTCCTGCTGATTGCCGCAGTATCAGTATGTCGTCGGGAGCTGTGGAATTTTGTAAAAAAATTTTGGAATCGACGGGGTGTTTTGCTGGTCGGTCTGTGTATTACCGCTTTTTGTATGACGGCGTTTACGGTACCGCGTACTCACCGGATCTTCTATGATGAGGATATCTATGCCAGTGTGGGCCAGAATATCGCTCTTGACGGCAGGGCAGGCCAGTGCAACTACGGTACTTTTGAGTACGGGGAATATTACCCTCACTGGATCACATACAACAAGCAACCCAGCGGCTGGCCTTTTTTAATCAGTCTGGTATTTCAGATGCTGGGGACCCATGAGCTTTATGGATTTTTGCTGAATAACCTTATCTTCAGCGCTGCCGTGCTTACCGTTTTTCTGATTGCCTGGCATTTAAGCGAGGCATTTTTTGCATCTTTCATCTCTGCCCTGATATTCGGGCTCATCCCTCATAACCTGATCTGGCACAATACAATCGCTGCCGAGCCTTCGTCAGCCCTGTTTGCCGGATTGACAGTGCTTGCTCTGATTATCTATTCAAAGACCCGTTTACAGCGTCATTTTGTGGTTTTGGCGTTTTTGGTACCCCTGGCCTGCCAGATGCGGCCGGAATCGATACTTATTGTCGCCTGGACAGTGCCGGCCCTTCTCTGGCTGGTTCCCGGTACATTTACTGAAAGGACTTCGTGGATAACCGGTATACCGGTGCTGGCTTTTATTTTGCCGCATCTGATTCACCTTTATACCATGCGTGGTATGTCTTGGGGCGCTGGTGGAGACAAAATATCATTGAGCTTTCTGGCACATAATATCGCCACCAACGGTATCTATTATTTAAACAATAGGTTTTTTCCGGTGATTTTCATGCTGTTTGCCGTTATCGGGCTTTTTTTTACCCGCCGATGGCTTAAAGAAAAATTGCTGGTATTGCTGTGGTTTTTTATTTTCTGGGGGGTTTTTCTTTTTTTCTACGCCGGCAGTTACACCTATGGCGCGGACGTTCGTTTTGCACTGCTCAGTTTCATGCCGCTTTCAGTTCTTGCCGGCATGGGCTGCGGTTATACGCGCGATTACCTTGTGTCTTCCGGTTTTAGGGCCGGAGAAAAAGGGCGTCAAAAGCTTTTTTCCTTTCTCCTCACCGGAATTATTCTGGTATCTTTTCTACAATTTTTACCGCTAGTTCGGCGAATCGGCCAGGAAGCCTGGGGGGCGCGCTATGACCATCAATATGCAGAAAAGTTCAGTAAAAAACTACCGGAACGTTCCATTGTACTGACCCATAACCCCGCCATGTTCCTGCTTTGGAACCGCAATGCCATTCAGGCTTACGCGGGTATCAATAATCCCCAAATTATCGGGCACTTAATGGAAAAATACGCGGGCCATGTTTATTTTCATTACAATTACTGGTGTAATGCGGATTCAGCACCCAACCGTAACCTTTGCCGGGCAATCAAGGAGCGGTACTTCTTAGAAGAAATTGCATGTGAGCGGGAACAAAATTACGTATATGTTCTTTATAAAATGGAAGCAAGAAAGTAGTATTTAAAGGCGTTGGCGCACCGCTATTTTTCAAATAGACCGATATTCTTAATACTTTTTATTCACACGCAAGTCCGGGCAGGGTGAAAATAACCTTGACAAATATTGGTTTGGTAAATTATTGTCATTCAAAAGAGTGTTTTAGAATATTGTTTTTTAATATATATCTATGTTGCTTAATAATGATCGGATTTTCAAAGGGGGATAAATGCGCATGATAAAGGTTCGGAAAAGCGTTCATAACAGGTATAGCTGCATTTTAACCATACTGGCGGTGCTGGCAGTGAGCATTATTATTGTATCACCGGTTCTGGCAGGCATCCAGTCGGACCTGGTCGCCAAAGTCAATGTCGAAAAAAAATCCTACTATCAGGCAGCTAAAGAAATTGCAGCAGGTGTGATCTGTTCGGTGGCTGATCCGGCCATGGTCGCCCGGAATATTATTTATGCCGCGGATCAAAATGCCCGGAATGAGGGAGATAATATAGACGAGGCCATTAATGATGCCAAACAGGGTGTGTTAGATGGTGCTAGTGACTGCGCAACTAACCAGGGCCAGGATGTGGCACAGTTGATCGAAACGCTGAATACTGCGCTCCAGAAACCATTGCCCATGCCGACCACCACTACTACCAGTAGTACCACAACAACCACCTCAACCATTGTACCCGTCAGCCCCGGGGGGTGATGGCTGTTGACAAGAAGCATATGAAAAGGGCGGCCTTGAAAGGCCGCCCTTTTTTGTTTTTATCTTATGTCTTTACGCAGAATCCACTCCAGGAAGCGTTTCAAACCAGTGGTGATGCCGGTAATGGCGCCGGGTTCCAGCATGGAAAAAAGGTTTTGCAGTGTTTTGGGCCGAAGATAAAATTTTCTGTAGGCTTTACGGGTAAAGGTATTTACCTGATCCGGTGCCAGGTCCGGCAGGTGCATGGTCGCCTGATTCTGAGAACAGTTTTTTTCTTTGGTGATCCATCCCTTTTTTACCGCCAGGAGATAAAGGGCGGTGCCCGGAAATGGGGCCGCTGCGTAAAACTGGGCGATATCCAGGGGCAGTTCAAGGGCCAGGGCCAGGGTCTTGGCCATGGAACGGGTATTTTCACCGGGCAGCCCGAAAATAAAATGCCCGGAAACCTTCAACCCCAGGGTATGGGCGCTGATCACGGCAAGGCGGGATTGGGCGGTGTTGATTTTTTTGCCGCTTTTTTCAAGGATATCATTATCAGCGGATTCCAATCCGAAGCTGATCATCCACAGTCCGGCCGATTTCATCTCTGCAAGCAGCTTTTTATTCACCGTATCCACACGGCTGTTGCAGGCCCATCGTATCTTGAGATGGCGTTTTTTTATTTCACGGCAAAAATGATAAACATAATTGTTGTCCGCGGTAAATGTATCGGCCCAGATGAAAAAATCAGAAATTGAAAATCGGGTTATATTATTTTCGATCTCATCGACAACCGCTTTGACGGGGCGTTGCCGCAGTCTCCGGCCATAGTAAAGCGGCGCTGTGCAGAAGCTGCACGCAAAAGGGCAGCCTCTGGTAGGCGCTACAATAAGGAAGGGTCGTCCTTTGAGCGGCAGACGGTAGGGGGTAAGATCCAGTAAATGCCAGGCCGGTACCGGAATGGCATCCGCTTTTAAAAAGGTTTGTTGAGGATTGTGTTTTATCTTGCCGAAATCGGGCGATCGGTATGAAATGCCGTTGATTTTCGGCCAGGACGTATCCGGGTGTAAACAGATTTCCCGGATGGTCTGCTCGGGTTCATTGCGGATGACCATGTCAATGCCGGGAAAATTTAGTGCTGTTTCAGGGATGGCCGTGACATGGGTGCCGATAACACCGGTTGAGGCATGGGGAGATACTTTTTTAATCAGTCGTGAAAGATCCAGATCATGAAAAAGCGTCGGCGTAGCCGTGTTCCAGAATACCATGTCCGGAGAGAAACAGAGCAGCTCATCTTTAAACATCCGACGATCCATGCCCATGGCCGGGCAGTCAATAATTTTTATTTGGTGACCATCCTTTTCAAGAAAGGCCGCAATGGTTGCCAGGGAAACAGGCGGCCACTGGGTGGCCCATATACCGGCTTCCTGGGTACAGCGCCCCTCGCGGGTAAAACCTTTTCCTTCAGGATGGGGAGGGTTGAAGAGTAAAATTTTAAGCAATGATTTACCTGATTCAAGTGGTTACAGGGCGATCCCCGGCATCTTTTCAGTATCCAGTTCCCTGGTCAGCCATACAAATATTTTATCAGGCTGAAAACATACCGAAAGGCTACTTTACTGATTTTGATATTTGAGGCGCCGGCCAGACGGCGATATTCATGGGATGGTACTTCGGCCATGCGAAAGCCGTGTCTGATTGTTTTGATGGTCATTTCCTGTTCTATCGTGGTAATGTTTTCTTTGAGTCCGAGGGACTTTAAAACAGTTGTTTTTATAGCACGAAATCCATTCTGGCTTTCGGAAAGATCTGTTTTGAAACGATGATTTATAAAGGCCGTTATAAATGAACTGCCCATCAGCCGGAGGCATTCGTCAAATCCGCCATGCAACTCGCTGGAACCGCCCAGCAGCCTTGAACCGCACACATGATCTGCCCTGTTTTCCAGTATCGGCCGCACGAGCCTGGGAATATCATCAGGATCGTGGGAACCGTCGGCATCAATAAAAACGGTTATTCCGTGCTGAATATGGGCTATTGACGCACGGATGGCATCCCCTTTGCCTTTTCTATTGTCATAAATTACCCTGGCGCCAAGTGATGCTGCAATGGCAACGGTCTTGTCACTGGAGTGGCCGTCAACCACGAGGATGTCGTCCGAATAGGAAAGCGCGCCGGAGATAACGCCGGCGATGGCGGCCTGTTCGTTTAATGCAGGGATTACAATGGTCAGTTTATCGGCAGATGGCAAGTCATTTTGCATAGAAACTCGATTCGATGTAACGCGTCTGATAAGGTGTTGCCAAAATGTGGTTGTCCCGTATTGGATTCAACTTGGGTTTAAATAACCCCGATGGTTTGGTAGCCTGGATTCGTAAAATTATGGCGGTTTGTTTTCAGTATCCAGAATCGACCCGATGATATATGATTATATCAAAAATGCAATTAAAAACCCGTATCGAAGCATTGTAAAAAAAGATGGCATAAACCGGGCGTATACAGCCCTTCGAATATGTCGAATTTTTCTGGAATGGATATTATCCGGATAAGAATTGATTTATAAACGGAGAAAGTGTACCTTAAATAGACGGTAACTAAAATAGGACCTACTCGTTTTGAGTCTTTGCATGAGGGCACAGGCCATATTATTTAATTTTTATAAAACGTTTAGCAGCGGAACCGGCAATGCAACACAGCATTAAAAATAAAAATATCATTCTCGGGGTGTGCGGCGGGATTGCCGCCTATAAAAGCGTTGAAGTTTTAAGACTTCTGCAGAAACAAAATATAGGGGTGCGGGTGATGATGACCCGTAATGCCGCTCATTTTGTAAGCCCCCTGACCTTTGAAGCCCTGAGCAATCGACCGGTATGTTCCGATCTTTTTGACAAGGATACCGAATCGTCCATCAGGCATATCGACTGGGCCCGGGCCGCTGATGCCGTGATTATTGCCCCGGCTACTGCAAATATTATCGGCAAAATGGCCGGCGGCATCGCAGACGATGCATTGAGCACGTTCCTGCTGGCGGTCACCTGCCCGGTGATGGTATGCCCTTCCATGAACACGCATATGTATGAAAGCCGTGCTGTCCAGCGAAACCTTGGAATCCTGGCTGCCGACGGGTGCCGGATTGTAACACCGGCATCTGGGGAACTGGCCTGCGGTACAACAGGGGCCGGACGTCTGCCTGAACCGCAAATAATCGTGGACCGTTTGCAAAAATGTTTTGCCCCTCCGGACTTTTTCGGTAAAAAAGTTCTGGTTACGGCCGGACCCACCCGTGAAGCCATTGACCCGGTTCGTTTTATCAGCAACCCGTCGTCTGGAAAAATGGGATATGCCATTGCCCATGCTGCTGAACACCGGGGGGCGGACGTGGTGTTGGTCAGCGGTCCGACAGCATTAAATCCGCCTGTCAATGTCACAACGGTCAGGGTGAATAGCGCTGAAGAGATGGCCCATGCTGTTTTTGAGCACATGGAACAAAGTCATATTATTATCAAAACCGCAGCTGTTGCCGACTATCAACCGCAAGATGTCGCGATTCACAAAATCAAAAAACATGAACATCAGAACGAACTGGTTCTATCTTTAAAGCCCAGCCTGGATATATTAAAAACCCTCGGTCAAAAAAAAGAAAATCGGATATTGGTTGGATTTGCGGCTGAAACCCGGGAACTCAAGCAGAATGCCCGAAAAAAATTGATTGATAAGAATTTGGACCTGATTGTCGGAAATTTGATCGGCCGACCTGAATCGGGTTTTGGGAGCAATACCACTTCCGTTACACTTTTTTTTAAAGACGACAGGGTTGAAGCCCTGCCGAATATGGATAAAAACGCAGTGGCACATGTGGTGCTGGACCGGATTGCAGCCCTTAAATTGTTCTCTGACGCCGCTCAGGATCATGAGCACTGACATCTTTGCCGGTTTGGTGGTTTTGCGTGGGATAATAAAATTTCAATTTTCAAAACAGAGAAAAATCAAAATGCACAACAATCCAAGACTATACGAGGCTAATCAAAGGGCGCTGGATTCTGTTTGGGGTTTGTTTGTCATTTGGTGCTTGTAATTTGTTATTTGCGGCGTACGCCTTTTGCAACAACGCCGGTTTATCCGGGTGGGATACAGGGACCGTGAATTCGATCATAAATGAAATCCAGGACAGTCTCAAATTTTATAAACAGTGGGGGTGCCAAGGGTTTGACTGCTCAAAAGAAGCTCTGGGAAAAATTAACGGATGGGGACAACCATCTGCATTTCACAGTGAAACACTTGAAAATATCTTAAATGATGCAAGTGGCTGCCGACGCTGCTTGATTTTTCAATCCCGCCGGAATATGGTTTTCGGTGAAGGAAATCCCCGGGCACGGCTCATGTTTGTCGGAGAAGGACCCGGCCCTGAAGAGGACCGGCAGGGCAAACCCTTTGTGGGGCCGGCCGGTCAGCTTTTGGCAAATATTATTAAAGCGATGAATTTAACCCGGGCCCAGGTATATCTCTGCAATATCCTGAAATGCCGGCCGCCTGAGAATCGAAATATCCGGCCCGATGAAATACAGACCTGCTATCCTTATCTCAAGCGCCAGATCAGCGTTATCAAACCTGACTTTATCTGCGCTTTGGGTACCGTTGCAGCCCGGACGCTGCTCAAAACAAAGCAGCCCATATCAAGCCTGCGAGGGCGGTTTTATGATTTTCACGGCGTCCGGCTGATGCCGACCTACCACCCTGATTACCTGTTGCAAAATGAGGATAAAAAGCGGGATGTCTGGGAAGATATGAAAAAACTGATGCAGGCCATGAGCAGGCAGGAGGGCAACAGATCATGAGTTTAAAGAAACTATTTATAATGCTGGCGCTGCTGTTTTTGTTTTTTCCGGCGATTGGGTCTGCCGGTACAGATAAAATCGTAATTATTCCGGCATCCGGTGCCATAAGCCCTGGAATGGCTGATTTTATAGAAAAGGGAATCAAAAAAGCAATCAATGAGGGTGCTTCCTGTGTGGTTATAGCGATGGATACGCCGGGTGGGCTGGCCGAATCCATGCGCAGAATCGTCATGGCCATTTATGCCAGCCGGGTCCCGGTAGTCGTATATGTCTCCCCGTCCGGTGCCAGGGCCGCATCGGCCGGGGTAATGATTACCATGGCCGCAGATATTGCCGCCATGGCACCGGGCACCAACATAGGCGCGGCCCATCCCGTGGGGCCCGGCGGTAAGGAGATAGACGAAACCATGTCGAAAAAAATCACCAATGACATGGTAGCTCATATAAAGAGTATCGCAGAAAAGCGGGGCAGGAATGTTAAATGGGCCGAGAAAGCGGTTCGTGAAAGTGTCAGCATTACTGAAACTGAAGCGTTGCAGCAAAATGTAATAGATATTATTGCCCGTGATATGGATGACCTTATCCACCAGTTGAATGGCCGAAAAGTGGATGACAAAGGTACCCTGGAGCTCGAAAATGCTTCAAGAAAAATATTAAAAGAAAGCCTGCGGACCAAAATTTTAAAAACTATCAGTGATCCGAATATTGCCTATATTTTGATGATGATCGGCCTTGCCGGGTTATATTTTGAGCTGTCTCACCCCGGGGCTATTCTCCCCGGAGTGGTCGGGGGCATTGCCATTATTCTGGCCTTTTTTGCATTTCAGACCCTGCCGGTGAACTATGCCGGGATGCTTCTGATATTGCTGGCGGTTATATTTTTTATTATGGAGATGAAGATCACCAGCTTTGGAATGCTGAGTGTCGCCGGGGTGACTTCGCTGGTGTTGGGTTCCGTCATGCTTTTTGAAGAAAACGGTTCCGGGCACTCCTTGTCCTGGCAGGTGATCATACCGACCGTAATACTGATTTCTTTATTTTTTATAGGTGTTGCCGGACTTGTTTTTCGGGCCCAGGTATCCCGGCCCAGAACCGGCGCCGAGGGCCTTATAGGCAAGATTGGGATCGTTAAAAACGATCTGAACCCCCAGGGCCGGATTCAAATTCACGGTGAATTATGGAAGGCTGCCAGCCGGCAGCCACTGTCTGAGGGCGCCAGAGTGCGGGTAACCGGAATTGAAGGCCTGGTTATGATGGTTGAACCGGTTGTGGATGAAGGGTAAGTTGGTGTATTGGCGATATTTTTTCCCCCGAGCCGCAGGATCTGCGAGCCGGTGGCCGGTTTATCCGGGTTAAGGAGGCCAGAATGATAACAACCATAGCAATCGTTATTCTTGTAATATTTTTTCTTTCGGCGGCAATACGGATTCTAAATGAATATGAACGCGGTGTAACTTTCAGGCTGGGGCGGGTGATCAAGGCCAAAGGACCGGGCTTGATTATTCTGATTCCCATCATCGATAAGATGGTTAAGGTCGGCCTGCGCCTGGTGGCCATGGATGTGGACCCCCAGGATGTCATCACCCGCGATAATGTGTCTGTTAAGGTGAATGCGGTAATTTATTTCAGGGTTATCGATCCCACCAAGGCGATTATCGAGGTTGAAAATTATAATTATGCCATGTCCCAGCTTGCTCAAACCACGTTGCGGAGTGTCTGCGGCCAGGCCGAACTGGATGATCTTTTGTCCAACCGGGAAAAGCTCAATGAACAACTTCAGGAAATCCTTGATTTACATACCGATCCCTGGGGAATCAAGGTGGCAACCGTGGAACTCAAGCACATTGATCTGCCGCAGGAGATGCAGCGCGCCATGGCCCGTCAGGCAGAAGCGGAGCGGGACCGCCGGGCCAAGGTGATTAATGCCGAAGGTGAATACCAGGCCGCTGGTAAACTTTCGGAAGCATCGAAAATCATAGCTGAAAACCCGATTGCACTGCAGCTCAGATATCTCCAGACCATGAACGAAATGTCAGCCGAAAACAATACCACGACGATTTTCCCCATTCCGATAGATCTGTTTCGACCCTTTTTGAAAATGTTGAAAAAGGAAGATGCGTAAATCGGATAGCGTCGGATATAGGCGCTTTATTTTAATTTTCAATTTTTACTATTCAATTGGTTCGGGTTAGTTATTGACAACCGGTGCGATCCATGATTATGAAAATTGTTTTTACATAAAATCAAGATAAGAGACTGGTCGTGGAAAGGAAAGCCTGATTGCAAATTTTTTAGACCAAAAGGAGAGCTAAAGCATATGGGTTCAAAGAAAAAGGAAGTAAAGGAAAAATCGCTGGACAAAATGACCGCCAAGGAACTTAGAGAGGTGGCCAAGGGCATATCTGAAATTACAGGCGCTCACGGGATGAATAAAGAAGAATTAGTCGGCAGTATTAAAAAAGCGCGCGGCATTGAAGATAATACTGCCGGCAAAAGCAATGCTTCGGTAAGGGATATCAAAAAGAGGATAAAGGCATTGAAAGCCGATCGCGGCAAGGCAATTGAAGCGGATGATAAAAAAATGGCCGATATTTACAGCAAGCGTATTATCCGGCTTAAAAAGAAAACCCGCAGAGCTGCTTGATGGAAGGTAGAGGCATCAATCGAGAAATTATAATTGATCCGGCATCCATTGCATTTGACATCGATAGCGTTGTGGCTGAT
>CAZFXX010000043.1:13421-14973 GCA_964522985.1 uncultured Desulfobacteraceae bacterium | reverse complement strand
TCGGTTGTAAGGTTTTCAAAACGGACTTCCACCAGATTTGCGGGCGGTATCAGATCTTTTTCAGCCCAGAATTTTTTTATGAGTTTTTCGTAGAATGTAAATACGTTGTGATCGATCTCCTCCTGGGTAATTTTCTGCAGGGCAAACATACTCAGCATGGATTTGTATAGTTTCCGGGTGGAAGGGAAGACGTCATACGGATTCCGAAGGATATGGATAAATTTTGCGTCCGGAAAAAGCGCCAGCAGTTCCCGCACCCGGCCTGTGTTGGCCGGATTTTTTAAAACCAGCCGGCGACGGCCCGTCTGTATGAAAATTTTTCGTACAAGCCTGAAATAAGTTTTTCTCCAGCGGGAGAGGCTGTTTGGCGATAGACTTTGGAGCAGGGCAAATTTTTCAAAATAGTAATTTGCCCTGCGCGGGAAAACCCATTGATGGTAAAAAGAGCAGGATGCCATGTTGGCCAAGGCAAATTCTTCCTCCTGGGGTGCATCGGGAGACAGGGAGATATTGTCCATTGGCCGCACGGCCGGGATACATTCGGTCATCCAATTTCCCAACAGGCGGCCTTTAAACAGCATCATTTCCGGCGCAACGGCCTGCAGCAGGGTCATATAGCCCATATTTTTGTCATGGCATAATAAATTATGAAGATACGTCGTGCCGCTGCGCCAGTGACCGATGATAAAAATCGGCGCTTGATTCATTACCGCTGATTTTACGGCCCGTGCTGAAAAAATTCTTTCGTACAGCCGGATTAGAATAGTGAGAAACCGGGACAGCGTGATAATGATGGTAAACCGGACATAGTCAGGATCGCCGCCTTTGTTCAGCAGGAGCTGTTCCAGCCAGGTGCGAAATGAGCCCAGAAAAAACATAGTATCACTTATTATCAGGTTTAATTGCTAAGTTGGTCAGTAAGGGCGGCGTATTCAGCCGCCCTTGCCGATTTGTATTCTATAGTTGGGAGATGCCGGGTTTTCAAAATTGTCTGTTATCTGACTATAAGCGTTTTTATGAAGCAGCCGCCCCCACCACTGCCCCCACTGGATGAGACCACGGCCGGGCCGCCGGGGTCAGTGATTACACCCTCTTTATCGCTTTTGTCCCATTTGTCACCGTCGGTCAGGGTCAGGGTTACGGTATCACCATTAAATTCGTATAGCGGCATGCCATTATCATCGAGAAACTCTTCAAAACCATTGTCAGTGATCTTGTAGTATTTGGCATCATCCGGGTAACTGCCGGGCAGGGTGAGCGTGACACGCACGGTGTCACCAGGGTTTGCCAGGTTTTTGACCGTAAAGGATACCAATCCGTCCGGGAATTCCTGATCCGTGGGTTTTCCCGTCTGGTTGATCTCCGGGTCATCCGCGGCCATGGTGGTAATACCCTCTATAAAAGGCTTACCCGCAGCCGCGGACACCTCTATCCCAATCTTGCCGGTTCCGCTTGCAGAGGCTGTCCATTCTCCCAGTTTGATCAGTTCCCATCCACCGATATTTTTCCCCTGGTCATCCTGGAGCAGGTTCATGGGGTTGGCCATTCCCAG
>CAZFXX010000043.1:0-13321 GCA_964522985.1 uncultured Desulfobacteraceae bacterium | reverse complement strand
TTAGAATCGCCGAGTTCATGGTGCCTACATACAGCTGCTTTTCAAAAACCCGCATGGTCCAGGTATAGTTGTTGTATTTGTTTCCGAATCCGGACGGGCCGTGCAGGGGCGTTGCACCACCGTCCTCCATATTATTAGGCACAAGTTCAAATTTTGCGATAAAATTAACGATATTATCCCCAACGACCTCTTCTGTGTAGGTTAAAATTTCTTGACTGTTTTCGATTGTATCCTGTGGGAGAGAGAATACGGGCAGCTCTTTCTGACCGTAGAGCAGGTCAACCTTTTCATCAACCTGTCCCATATTTTTGCCCCGGAAGATGCTGATGGCGCGCCGCGCCGCCAGCTTTCTCAGTGCCGATCGGTTGTTTCTGTATGAGTCTCCTCTTTTTTGGGCATAATGCTCTTCCCGGGTTCCGGCGTCTTCGAACCATACCTGCCGGCTGCTGCCGTTCTTATCAGGGGCCACCGCAAAGGCCTGGGCTGCGATATAACGCCGCAGGGAATAGTAGCCCAGTTCAGGCACATGCATGGTGCCCCAGAAAAGATAGCCGTCAAAAGAGACCAATGCCCCGCCGCCGTAGGTGGCGGCCATGAGATCATCCGGCTCATAATTGGTGACGGACCAGACCTTCTTCCAGTCGATAGAATCGGGAAGGCTGGCCGGCAGACCGCCTGAAGGAATGACCGGGCTCATGAAGATACCCGCCGGATTGTTATTGACCGAGGGTGCCCCGATTTCGCCGCCACCGGCCCAGGTGGAGACGAACAGGCGGCCCTCATGCAGGGCCAGTTCGGCGCCGGCGCTGTCCAGGGTGCCCACCACCACAAACTCAAACGGATTGTCTGTCGATCCCGTCCAGCGCAGCACCTTGCCCCCGGTGCTGTCATCGGCATAGGTCACGCCCACGGTGGTATAGAGCACCCCGTCCACCGTCAGCCACTTGCGGATGTTGTTGATGGAAACGATATCATCTTCCCCGGCAAGGGTGTTCAGGTTGGTTGACCCGAGGTAATTGCCCGTATTTGAATTAAAGGCATACAGATCAATGCCGTCGAAAGCGGAAGGACCGCTTAACAGGACAATGTTATCCACCGTACCGGCGGAACGGATACCGATGGTGGCATTGACCAGGGTTTCCGGATAGGACGTAGGGAATGAAGAATAGACGTAAGGGGGTGTTTTGTCCGTCAATTTTTTTGTCAGGGTGTTGTAGACAAAAATTCGGGAAGGACGCCAGTCGCCAATGAGGTCCAGGGGAAGTTCCGAAATATCGACACCCCCCGTGTCGATAGAATCGGGAAGGCTGGCCAGGATACTTTCAAGGTACTGGCTGTTTCCGAATTCACAGACATAAGCCTCATTCTCCTGTGCGTAATCCTCCAGTCCCAGATAAGAGGCCTGGACCAGGCAGTTCACGTTGGGACCGGTGCCGAACCAGATGTTGTCGCCGGATTTGACCATGCCCCAGACATAGGCCTGATTGACCTTATTATGATCACAGTCCTCGGTTTGTTCCGGGTCGTAGATATTCGGATTTTCAGGTACTATCTCCGGATGATCCGGATCCGGTGTGAACATGCCAAAAAAACATTCATCCGGACGGGCCTTGGCCAGAAGTTCTACCGGGAGGAGCGGTTGCTCGGTATCAGCCATGAGCAGCCCCTGGTCATAAACCGTCTGCCAGAAATCATTCATTTGGGCCAGAATATTTTCGGGTTCCGGGTCATCCAAGGCAAATACCGGCAGAGCGGCGAGGTGCAAAAGCAATAAGCCAAAAAATAATATTCGAAAGCCTGTTTTTACCCGATCTGCTGTTCTGTTTTTCATTCCAATCTCCTTTTTTGTAATAGCGCCTGTTCTAATAATCGCCGGTATGTCCTGGTGTGAGACTTCAAATTACGTGTTTTTTTGTTTTGATGAAATTGCGCAATGGTGATGGTTTCATTCACATCAGCCGCTGCTTGAGTACCTGGTTGACCATTCTCGGATTGGCCCTGCCCTTTGTTTCCTTCATCACCTGCCCGACAAAAAAGCCCATGAGTTTTGTTTTGCCGTTTTGATAAGCGGCGACCTCGTCCGGGCAGCGTTCCAGAATTTTTGTCACAATTTTTTCGATGGCTTCACCGTCGCTGACCTGGACAAGTCCCTTTTCTTCTACAATGGCTTTGGGCTTTTTGCCGGTTTGGGCCATGTCGTCGAACACGGTTTTGGCCATTTTACCGCTGATAATGTTCTGGTCGATGAGTTTTAAAAGGCTGGCCAGATTGCCAGCGGTAACCGGCGACTGGTCGATGGTTTTTTCTTCTGCATGTAAACATCCCAGCAGTGATCCCAGGATCCAGTTGCTCACCGGTCTGGGCTGCGGGAAATGTGTCAGGCAGGTTTCAAAATAGTCTGCCAGGGCACGGGAGGCGGTGAGGCGCCCGGCATCTTCACCGGACAATTCGTAATCTTTGATAAAACGGGCCTGCTTTGCCGCCGGCAGCTCGGGCAGGGTTTTTCTGACTTTTGCAATCCAGTGGTCATCGATGATCAGGGGCAAAAGATCCGGGTCCGGGAAATAGCGGTAATCGTGGGCCTCTTCCTTTCCGCGCATGGAACCGGTGCGGTTTGTTTCAGGGTTCCACAATCGGGTTTCCTGGACCACTTTACCGCCGTCCATGATGAGTTCCCGCTGGCGGCCGATTTCATAGTGCAGGGCTTTTTCCACATTTTTAAAGGAGTTGAGGTTTTTGACTTCGGCACGGGTGCCAAAGGGCTCACTGCCTTTGGGCCGGATGGAAACATTGGCATCGCACCGGAAACTGCCCTCTTCCATGTTGCCGTCGCAAATACCCAGATACCGCACAATGGATCGCAGACGGCGCATATATTCTCCGGCTTCTTCGGGGGTGCGCATATCCGGTTCGCTCACGATTTCCATGAGCGGCACGCCCGCACGGTTTAAATCCACCCGGCTCACCGGCCGGTCTGGATCATGAACCAGTTTGCCGGCATCTTCTTCCATATGGATGCGGGTAATGCCGATGCGTTTGGTGCCAGGGCCACTTTCGATATCGATGTGGCCGAATTCGGCAATGGGCAGTTCATACTGGGAAATCTGGTAGCCTTTGGGCAGGTCCGGGTAAAAATAGTTTTTTCGGGCCCAGCGGCTTTCCCTTGCGATTTTACAATGGGTGGCAAGGGCCATGCGGATGGTGAAGTCCACCACTTTTTGATTAAGTACTGGCAGTACGCCGGGCATGCCCAGGCACACCGGGCAGACATGGGTATTTGGCGGTGCGCCAAAGGATGTGGAGCAGTTGCAGAATATCTTGGTTTTCGTTTTCAGCTGGGCATGTACCTCCAGCCCGATCACCGGTTCAAATTCCATGACTTTATACCTGCTGTTTTTATAAGGGTCGTAAAATATGCGTTTTGCTTCCGGCACATTTTCAAGCAGGTTGCTATTTTGTTACAATTAGGGGTAATTAGTCAAGGTATAATTCCGGATAATATCCGGATGATAATTTTTTGTATAGCCGTGCATTTTTTATTATACCATGGCATCAAATCAATTTTGAGTGCGGATTTTGTTTTGACAAAATTCAGCGCAAATGGTTATAGAAACCTGCCGTTAAAAGTTGTTTTGATCATACCCTCATAACGGAAGATGTGAACTATGTATCTGATGATGATATTTGGAAAGACGATTTTCAGGGTCTGGTTTAGTACGTGATAATTAAATGAGGTGTCAATGAATTTTTTCCTGTGCGTCATCGGAATGGTAATGATTGTAGAAGGTCTGCCCTATTTTGCGTTTCCGGATAAAATGAAAAACTGGATTCAAAAAATGCTTGAAGTGCCGGACGGGGCATTGCGGCGTTTCGGACTGGTATTAATGGGCATCGGCCTTTTTTTGATCTATATGGGAAAAAGATAGGTAGAAGGCTTCAACCTAAACAACCTTTTAAAAAATATGTATTCTCTAAATGACTACAGTTACGCGCTCCCGGAAGCGCTCATCGCCCAAAAACCGGCTGACCGGCGGGATCAGTCAAAATTGCTGTTTTTAAACCGGGCGTCCGGAGTCGTGGCCCACCATGGCTTCGGGGATATTTATGATTTTTTCCGGCCCACGGACCTTCTTGTGGTCAACAACACCGAAGTCATCCCCGGTCGGCTCCTGGGCCGCAAGGAGACCGGGGGCAGGGCCGAGGTGCTGATCCTTGATTATGCCGGCGGACGCCGGTCTCTAACCAGAACCGGTGCGTTTGTCTGCGACTGTCTGGTCAATGCCTCCAAACGGCCAAAGCCCGGGTCCACCATTCTGTTTGACCAAGGGCTGTCGGCCACGGTGGTCGCTTTCAAAGCGGGTGTGTATGAGATTAGGTTTACATGCGAAGATGATTTCGAAACGCACATGTACCGCATCGGCAGGATTCCGCTGCCCCCCTATATCAAACGGACAGATGATGGGGTTTTCGAAGATGACAAAGTCGCCTACCAGACCGTATATGCCTCCCAAAAGGGTGCCATCGCCGCCCCAACGGCCGGGCTCCATTTTACGTCGGATCTTATGGAAAAAATCAAAGCCAAAGGGGTTGATGTCGTGGCCATAACCCTGCATGTGGGGTATGGCACCTTTGTGCCGGTGAGGGTGGACGATGTGCGCGATCATGTGATGCATTCCGAGCGGTATTTTATCTCCGACGATGCGGCGCGTAACATCAACCGGGCCAAAGCACAGGGGCGCCGGGTCATTGCCGTGGGGACCACCAGCGTGCGGACCCTGGAATATGCAGCAGGGAACAACGGCGCGATTGCCCCGGGCAATGGTCAGTGCGATCTGTTTATCTATCCCGGGTACAAATTCAAACTGGTGAACGCCATGCTCACCAATTTTCACCTGCCGCGTTCCACCCTGCTCATGCTCGTATCGGCCTTTGCCGGACGGGAAAACGTGTTGCAGGCGTATGGGCAGGCCATAGAGAAAGGGTATCGCTTTTACAGCTATGGGGATGCGATGTATATAGAGTAGGTTGGGACATATGCTTCAATTCAAAGAGATCGCAAAATCAGACAAAACCAGAGCCAGGGCCGGTGAATTTAAATTGGCCCATGGGAGCATTAAAACGCCGTTATTCATGCCGGTGGGGACCCTTGCTTCGGTAAAATCAATATCGCCGGAAGAGCTTATTGCATGCGGTGCCCAGATCATACTCGGCAATACCTATCATTTAAATTTAAGACCGGGCTGTGATGTCATTGAGAAATTTTCCGGACTTCATGGGTTTATGAACTGGGAAAAGCCGATTTTGACCGACAGCGGTGGGTTCCAGATTTTTTCCCTGGCAAAACTGGCTAAAATCACAGCGGAAGGGGCCGCCTTTCAGTCGCACATAGACGGCTCACGGCATATGCTATCGCCGGAACGGGCCGTTGACATTCAGGCCTGTCTGGATTCGGATATCATGATGTGTCTGGATCAGTGCATCCAGTATCCGGCTGATTGGCAGGCGGCTAAAGATGCCCTGGAACTGACCAGTCGCTGGGCAGCAAGGTGCCGGGACCACTGGCAGCAGACAACAGGCCGAAAAAACGCGCTTTTCGGCATTGTTCAGGGGGGCATGTACAAGGATCTTCGCGCCATGTCGGCCCATGCCCTGGCCGATCTTGATTTTCCCGGATATGCCGTGGGCGGCCTGAGTGTGGGAGAGCCCAAGGATGTCATGTATGAGATGGCCCGTCACACGCTGCCGCTGCTGCCGGATTATAAACCCAAATATGTCATGGGGGTCGGTACCCCCGAAGATCTGGTGGAACTGGTGGCCCTGGGCGCGGATATGTTTGACTGTGTGCTGCCCAGCCGGAATGCCCGCAACGGCCAGTTGATCACCTCTTGCGGAAACATCAATATTGCCAATGCGCGGTTCAGGCACGATACAGGCCCCATCGATCCTAAATGCACCTGCTATACCTGTCGAAGTTACTCTGCCGCCTACCTGCGACACCTGTATATGGCCAAAGAATTACTTGCATATCGATTAAATACGATTCATAATATACACTATTTTATTTCGCTCATGACGGCTATTCGATCGGCTATTATAAAAGGTGAATTTGAAGTTTTTAGGAAAAATTTTTATACCGAAAGGGCCGGCGGCAGGTAAACCCAAGGGGGAAAAATGAAAAAAAATAGCGGCTATACTGGAACTGGTTCGGCCGGCGCTTCAGGCGGACGGCGGTGATGTGGAACTGATCGATGTGGAAAACGGTGTTGTAAAGGTCCGCCTGCAGGGGGCCTGTGCCGGATGCCCCATGTCGCAGATGACCCTTAAAAACGGAATAGAAAAAATTTTAAAAGAAAAAATTCCCGCTGTAAAGTCGGTGGAAGGGGTTTAAAAGGAAGAGCGCCATGACCATTGCCGGAAATATTGAAACGGTTTTAGTAAAATCATCCTGGATACGAAAAATGTTTGATGAAGGGGGGCGCCTCAAGGCCCTGCACGGCCCTGAAAATGTATATGACTTCAGCCTGGGAAACCCGAATCTGCCGCCGCCGGACAGGTTTAACAATGCCCTGCAGGAAACTGTGGCGGCCTGCGGACCAGGGGATCACGGCTATATGCCCAATATTGGATATCCTCAGGTGCGCCAATCGATTGCCGAGTACCTGTCAACGGAACAGCAGGTCTTAATTTCCGCAGATGAGGTGATCATGACCTGCGGGGCCGCAGGCGGGTTGAATGTAATCCTGAAAACCATCCTGGACCCGGGAGATGAGATCATATCGCCGGCCCCCTGCTTTGTGGAATACGGATTTTATGCGGCCAATCACCAGGGCATTTTAAAAACCGTGCCGACCCACCCCGATTTTACCCTTGATCTGGAAGCCATTGAAAAGGCCATTACACCAAAAACCAAGGGAATGATAATTAATTCGCCCAACAACCCCACCGGCCGGGTTTATTCTGCGGAAAGCCTTAAAAAGCTCGGGGCCCTGCTTACTGAAAAAGGCAGGCAAACGGGCCGCACCCTTTATCTGATATCCGATGAACCCTATCGAAAGATTGTTTTTGACGGTAAATCCGTTCCATCGGTTTTGAAAGCCTACCCGGAAAGCATGGTGGTGACCTCCTATTCCAAGGATCTGTCCATCCCCGGCGAACGTATCGGGTATATTGCCGTTAACCCGAACGCTGCTTTTAGAGAGCAGCTCCTGGCTGGCATGGCCCTTTGCAACAGGATTCTAGGGTTTGTCAATGCACCGGCCCTGATGCAGCGAGTAGTGGCATCTCTGCAGGGGGCAAGTGTTGATGTTGGCGCCTATGCCCGGAAAAGGGACCTGTTATGCCACGGTCTGGCGGATTGCGGTTACCAATTTGTCAAACCGGCCGGTGCATTTTACCTGTTTCCTGAAACACCTATTGACGATGATGTCAAATTTGTTCAGGCGCTTCAGGAGGAGATGATTCTCACGGTCCCGGGTAGCGGTTTCAAATGCCCCGGTTATTTTCGCATCGCATTCTGCGTGGATGACACCACCATTACCGGAGCGATGGCAGGATTCAGGCGGGTCATGGAAAAGTATACTGATTAGGTAGAAGGTGGAAGGTAGAAGGTGGGAAGGTGGGAAGGCAGCCATCGTAGGGTGGGCTGTGCCCACCAAATAGACAGAATACCTTTAACCTAAACAGCTTCAACCGAAACAACCTAATAAACCAAAGGAGGCCCAATGAAGGTTCTGAAAATCGATCATCTCGGCATTGCCGTAAACAGTGTCGATGACAGTAAAAAATTTTGGTCTGATATTCTGGGGCTTGATTTTAACGGCAGTGAAACCGTTGCCGAGCAAAAGGTGACCACGGCATTTTTTCCGGTTGGGGAAAGTGAGGTGGAACTTCTTGAATCCACGGCGTCTGACGGCCCCATTGCCAGATATATCGAAAAAAAAGGCACCGGTATTCAACATATTGCCTTTCGTGTGGAAAATATTGAAGAAGCACTGTCGGAGCTCAAGGAAAAAGGGGTAAAGCTCATTGATCAGACGCCCAGAATCGGGGCCGGCGGTGCAAAGATTGCTTTTTTGCATCCCAAGGCCACCGGCGGGGTTCTGGTCGAGTTGTGTGAAAGGTAGCAACTACCGATCAACTCAAACGAGCGGCATGGTCAATACCGCTTAATATCGCTGAAGGTTGCGGAAAAAACAGGCGCAGCGATAAAAAACGATTCTATGCCATTGCAAGGGGCTCAGCTATGGAATGTGCGGCTATTATTGATGTCTGTCGAGTCCTGAAAATTGATAACGCGAATTCCTTTAAATAGGGTAAAACCTTGTTAATCCGTATTGTTTCAATACTTACGACGTTAGATCAGATTCGGTAACATCTACGTTCACGGGCACGAGCACGTTCACGAACAAAATAATCTGGCACGGTGTAAACGGTCGGGTGACAATTCCGAGTCATCGAGGATACGTTTTGTAACGCCACTGAAAGTCCGTGGACGGCCAATATTCATAATTTTTATAATAACGGAAGGTTAAATGCAGATTGCCTAAAAAAACGGTTGGCATAAAAATTGAGTATGGAAACACATCACCTGGGGCCGATTTTACTCCGGTGAAATAGAGCGGAACCGTTTTTTTAACCGACATCGGCAGATCTTGAATTTTTTTGAAATAAGTAAAAATAAGGAGCGAGCAATGGCAAAATATTCTGATCGGCAGCAATGGACGGAACTGGCAACCAAACAGCTAAGAGGCCGCTCCCTTGGGGATCTTGACTGGGAAACCCCTGAAGGCATTAAGGTAAAGCCGCTCTATACAGCCGAAGATCTCGAAGGGCTGGAGCATATCAATACCCTGCCTGGTTTTGCCCCCTATACGCGGGGCCCCATGGCCACCATGTATGCGGGACGTTCCTGGACGATCCGCCAGTATGCCGGTTTTTCAACGGCTAAAGATTCCAATGCGTTTTATCGGCGCAATCTGGCTGCCGGCCAGAAAGGGCTTTCCGTGGCCTTTGATCTGGCGACCCACAGAGGGTATGACTCGGATCATCCCCGGGTGGTGGGCGATATCGGCAAGGCCGGTGTGGCCATTGATTCGGTGGAGGATATGAAGATTCTGTTTGACGAGATACCGCTGGACAGGATGTCGGTGTCCATGACCATGAACGGTGCCGTGCTGCCCATCATCGCCGGCTACATCGTTGCGGCGGAAGAACAGGGCGTCAAACATGAACAGCTCACCGGCACCATTCAGAACGATATTTTAAAAGAGTACCTCACCCGCAACACCTATATCTATCCGCCGACGCCCTCCATGCGCATCGTATCGGATATTATCGGGTATTGTTCAAAGAATATGCCGAAATTCAACACCGTGAGTATCAGCGGTTATCATATGATGGAGGCTGGGGCCAACAGTGTTCTGCAGACCGCCTTTACCCTGGCCGACGGACTTGAGTATGTCCGGGCCGCATTAAGCGCCGGCATGGATATAGACACCTTTGCCCCACGTCTTTCTTTTTTCTTTGGTGTGGGCATGAATTTTTTTATGGAGATCGCCATGCTGCGGGCCGCCCGTTTTCTGTGGCATGAACTGATCAGCCCCTTTAACCCCAAAAATCCGAAATCCACCATGCTGCGGACCCATTGCCAGACATCGGGCTGGAGCCTGACCGAGCAGGACCCCTACAACAATATTATCCGCACAACCTTAGAGTGCCTGTCGGCAACACTGGGCGGCACCCAGTCGCTGCATACCAATTCTTTTGACGAGGCAGTGGGGCTGCCCACGGATTTTTCGGCCCGCATCGCCCGGAACACCCAGATTATCGTGCAGGAAGAATCCCAGATATGCCATGTGGCGGATCCCCTGGGCGGATCATACTACATCGAGGCCCTCACCGACGGCATTATTACAGAGGCCCGCAAGATCATCAACGAAGTGGAAGAGCTGGGGGGCATGGCCAAAGCCATTGAAACCGGTATGCCCAAAATGCGGATTGAAGAATCCGCGGCCCGCAAACAGGCCCGCATTGATCAGGGGCTGGACGTCATCGTGGGGGTAAACAAGTATAAGATCCAGGAAGAACCCTTAAAAGGCCTGCTGGAAGTTTCCGAAACAGTGCGTGAAGAACAGGTACAGCGGTTAAAGGAGATCAAGGCCGGGCGTGACGAGAGGTTGGTCCAAGAGGCCCTTGCGGCAATTACCCGGGCAGCGGAATCAGAGGCCAACCTGCTGGAAACCTGTCTGCCTGCGGTGAGGTCCCGGGCCACGGTGGGGGAAATATCCGATGCCCTGGAAAAGGTTTTCGGTCGGTATGTCGCCACCACCCAGTGCATCTCCGGCGTATATGCTGCAGAATATCAGGACAGCGAAGTCATCAACGCCATTCGCAAGCGCACGGATGCATTTTTTGAAAAACAGGGACGCAGGCCCCGGATGCTGGTCACCAAGATGGGCCAGGACGGCCATGACCGTGGCATCAAGGTGGTGGCTACGGCCTATGCTGATCTGGGGTTTGACGTGGATATCAGCCCCATGTTTCAGACACCGGCGGAGGCGGCCAGGATGGCCATTGAAAACGATGTGCATCTGGTGGGGGTGTCAACCCTGGCCGCCGGGCATAAACTCCTGGTGCCGCAACTGATTGAAGCGCTTAAAAAAGAGGGTGGCGAGGATATCAAGGTCATTGTCGGCGGCGTGATTCCGCCGGGCGACTATGATTTTTTGTACAAGGCCGGCGTGGTCGGTATTTTTGGCCCCGGAACCGCCATTACCGAATCCGTCAACCAGGTGATGGATGTGTTGGAAGGGTAATAGCGAATGATGAATTATGAATACGGAATGATGAATAAAAAAATGTAGGGGAAGGCCCCTGTGCCTGCCCATTGGAGCAATATAGTAGGGTGGGCTGTGCCCACCGATAGGTAGAAGGCTGAAGGGTTTGGATTTATAAACGATGATATCAGATGATTCGCAGTACTATATAAATGGTGTCCGGCAGTTTGATCGGAGGATTCTGGCCAAGACCATTACGATGATCGAAAGTGCGCATCCGGCCCACCGGGATCTGGCCAGAATCATTATGGACCAGCTGCTGCCCGATACCGGTCGGGCCGTTCGGCTGGGGATTACCGGCGTTCCCGGAGTTGGTAAAAGCACCTTTATCGAAAACTTCGGCATGATGCTGGTTAAAGAGGGCCATAAAGTCGCTGTGCTGGCTGTGGATCCCAGCAGCACCCGAAGCGGCGGCAGTATCATGGCCGATAAAACCCGTATGGAACACCTTGCTGTTGAACCGGATGCGTTTATCCGGCCGTCACCGGCCGGTACCACTTTAGGCGGCGTGGCAGGTAAAACCAGGGAAACGCTCCTGATTTGCGAGGCTGCCGGTTTTGACGTGATTATCGTTGAAACCGTGGGCGTGGGGCAGTCCGAAACCACCGTTGCCTCCATGGTCGATTTTTTTCTAGTGCTGATGCTGGCCGGGGCCGGTGATGAGCTGCAGGGCATCAAGAGAGGCGTCCTGGAACTGGCCGATGCCGTGGCCATAAACAAGGCGGACGGGGATAATATCGAAAAAGCCCGCAAGGCCGGGAGGGTGTATGAAAATGCCCTGCATCTGTTGAATCCGTCGTCCCCCCGCTGGACGCCGCCGGTGGTGACCTGCAGTGCCCTGGCCATGGAAGGTATCCGGGAAATCTGGCGAAAAATTTTATCGCATCGTGATATTTTTGAAAAAAGCGGTGAACTGCAGCTAAAAAGAAGACGTCAGGCCCTGACCTGGATGTGGTCCATGGTTGAAGAGGAACTTAAATATCGTTTTTATTCAGCACCCGCGATAAAAGAATCTCTTCCCGGGATCATTCGCAGCGTTGAAAAGGGAATCCTATCCCCCCCGGTTGCCGCTGGTGAACTTCTTTTTTCACTTGACAATAAAGGGAATAGAGACTGTAATTATTGAAAATTTTTTAGTATTATTTCAGTGCATCCCTGACGACCGGCAGCCCAGTCGTCAGGCTGGAAATCAGAAAGGAATCAAGAAATGGGTATCGTGCAGGATAAAATCACGGCGCTCAAAGAGCGCGAAGCAAAAATTCTTCAGATGGGCGGCGAAAAAGCAGTTGCCGGGCACAAGAAAAAAGGCAAACTGACCGCCCGCGAACGGTTGGACTGCCTGTTTGACAAAGGCACCTTCCGGGAAATAGATATGTTTGTAACCCACCGATGTACGAATTTCGGCATGGAAAAGAGAGAAATCGCTTCCGATGGTGTGATCACCGGCCATGGACTGGTGGAAGGCCGACCGGTATTTGCATATGCGCAGGATTTTACCTCCAGGGCCGGCAGTCTGGGAGAAATGCAGGCCAAAAAAATCTGTAAGGTCATGGATATGGCTCTTAAAGCAGGCGTTCCGTTTATCGGGATGAACGATTCTGGTGGTGCCAGGATACAGGAAGGCGTGGATGCGCTTTCCGGATACGGCCAGATTTTTTTTCGCAATTCGGCCGCCTCGGGTGTGATTCCGCAGCTTTCCGCCATCATGGGGCCCACGGCCGGCGGGGCCGTGTATTCACCGGCCATGACCGACTGGATTTTCATGGTGAAAAATACCAGCTACATGTTCATTACCGGTCCGGAAGTGATCAAGTCCGTCACCGGTGAGGAGATCACCTTTGAAGACTTAGGTGGTGCCATGACCCATAACACCAAAAGCGGCGTGGCCCATTTTGCATGCGAGAACGATGAAGATGCTATCGTTCAGATGAAAAAGCTTTTGAGTTATCTGCCCTCCAACAACATGGAAGACCCGCCTATTATCAATACCGGTGATGACCCGGCCCGGACCGATCCGGCCCTGGATACCATTATTCCGGACAACCCCAACCAGTCTTACGATATAAAGGATGTGATCCGTTCCATTGTGGATAACGGTGAATTTTTTGAACCGCATCTCTATTTTGCACCCAATATCGTCATCTGTTTTGCCCGGCTCAACGGCCGCAGCATCGGCATTATTGCCAATCAGCCCAGCAATCTGGCAGGATGCCTGGATATCGACGCATCGGATAAGGCCACCCGGTTTATTCGTTTCTGTGATGCCTTTAATACCCCCATGCTCACCATTGCCGATGTGCCCGGCTATCTGCCGGGAAGCAATCAGGAATGGGGCGGTATTATCCGCCATGGCGCCAAACTGCTCTGGTGCTATTCCGAAGCCACCGTTCCCAAGCTGCTGCTGGTGACCCGCAAGGATTACGGCGGATCATATCTGGCCATGTGTTCCAAAGACCTTGGCGCGGACATGGCATTTGCCTGGCCCA
>CAZFXX010000042.1:0-15151 GCA_964522985.1 uncultured Desulfobacteraceae bacterium | reverse complement strand
ATACCCTCCACCTGCATTGTCAATTTTCAGCCCATAAAGCAAACCATCCCGCCGGTGGGATACCGAATTGATAAAAACGCCGCACTTTATTCCAAATCCGCGGGCGGCGCAACCTGTCAGTTCACAACTGCCTATCCGGTTACCATCTGGCCCGTGGATGTAACCGAGGCAAAGCTCGCAGACCCTATTAAACAGATCAAAGGCACTCAGCAGGTGCTTTCGATCCGATTGCAGACATACGGCGGCCAGAGTATTTCCGACATTCAATGGAAACATCTGCGCTTTTTTTTAAACGGCCCCCATCAACATGTTTTCCATCTCTATGAACTCCTGTTCAATCATGTATGTCACCTGGAATGTGACGCCGTGGACAGCCAGGGCAAAAAACAGATCATCACCATGCCCATAGACAGCATCGCGCCGGTGGGGTTTGGCCCGGATGAGGGTGTTCTTCCCTATTCCAAACGGTCTTTCCCGGGTTATATCCTGCTTTTTGAGTATTTCTGTTTTCCCGAAAAATTCCTTTTTTTTGATCTTTGCGGTCTGGAAAGGCTTCAAGACAGGGATCTTGCCGACATTCTGGATATCAGGATATTTCTGGACAAACCAGCCAAATCAAATCTTGTAATCAATGAAGACACTTTCTGCACAAATGCTACACCCGCGGTCAACCTTTTCAGTCGTATCGCGGAACCGATTCGTGTTGAACAGCAGAAAACGGAATACCGGGTCATCCCGGATGTCAGGAGACAGGATTCAACCGAGGTTTACAGTATAGACCGGGTGACGTCTTCATCCCTGTCATCGCCGGGCCATGAGGTCAATTTCAAGCCTTTTTATTCCGTAAGACATCATCTGGATGAAGACGACACATCAAACCGACGTGCGTTCTGGCATATGGAAAGACGGTCCTCAGGGAAAAAAGGCGATGACGGCAGTGAAGTTTTTCTATCCTTTACAGATTTGGATTTCAACCCTTCCGACCCGGGAGAAGAAACCTTGACGCTGCATGTCACATGTACGAATCGGGATCTTCCCGGGCGTCTTCCATTTGGTGATAATGCCGGAGATTTCGGCCTGGAAACCGCTGCACCGGTGGCCCGTATAAACAGCCTGGTAAAGCCTACCCGGACACGAAGACCTTCCCTTGAGGGGGCATTGCAATGGCGCCTCATCTCCCATCTCTCGCTCAACTACATGTCCATTGTACAAGGCGGGGAAGAGGCCCTTCGAGAAATTTTGAGCCTCTATGATTTTGACAATTCACCTGCCACGCGGCAACAGATAAACGGAATCGTTTCCCTTACATCCGAATACGTTACCAAAAGGATAGGACAGGGATTCTGCCGGGGGGTACGGGTCACAATAGAATTTGACGAAAATAAGTTTGTAGGCACCGGCCTTTATCTGTTCGCGTGTGTTCTTGAAAAATTCCTGGCCCAGTATGTGTCGGTGAATTCCTTTTCCCAATTGACGGCAAAAACGATGCAGCAAAAAGAGGCAATAAAACAGTGGGCCCCCAGAAACGGAAATCGGGTATTACTTTAAAAAAACGTCTGTTTGAAGAATTTTACCGTTTTTCATTTTTTAAGGCTGTAGACCTTCTTGAATCCCTGTCTCCTGACAAACAGCCGTTGGGTCAGACCCTTGTACCCGGTCAGGAAGCTGTCAGATTTTCCGTAAAACCGGGGTTTTCTTTTCCGCCCAGCGATATTTCAAGTCTATCGCAAAATGATAAAAACCTGCCGGTTGATATGTCAGTCACTTTTATGGGACTTATCGGCCCCAACGGTATCCTGCCTCATTGGTATAATGATCTGGTTGAAGCAAGAAACCGAAAAAAAAATTCGAGTGTAGCCGCTTTTTTCGATATTTTTCATCATCGTTTTATATCGCTTTTCTATCTTGCATGGAAAAAACACCGGTTTCCGGAGAACTATCGGCCCGGCGCCAGCGACAGGCTGTCCAGATACATGCTGAGTTTGTCCGGCCTTGGTACACCCGGGCTCAGCAAAATGATCGGGCTGCCGGAGGAGTCTCTGGCATTTTACAGCGGACTTTTATCAAGGCCGGCACCGTCGTCTGTCGCCATCGAAAGTGCTGTATCATACCTTGCCGGTACTGCCGTGGCAATCGATCAATTCATCGAACAGATAATTCCACTGGACATTGAGGATCAAACCCGAATCGGCGCTGCCAACAGCCAACTCGGCATTGATACGGTTTGCGGAAGCTATGTCCATGACTGCCAGAGTAAATTCAGACTCAACCTTGGCCCCATGGGCTATAGGGATTACCTTCGGTTTCTTCCGGGTGGTGATATGCTCAAACCGATTTTTTCACTCGTAAAATACATCGTTGGGATGGAGTATGAATTTGAAGTTTGTATATTTTTGCAGCGGGAAGAAATTCCGCCATGCATTTTAGGTGGTGAATCGGCGCCCCGTCTTGGCTGGACCACCTGGGTCAAAAATCCTGATGTCATGAATGAAAGCGATCATGGCATTACATTTCAAGAAAACGAAATGTACAACTAAAACCCCAACTCGGATAAACCGGCCCTGTTGGAAAGGCGTACGCCGAAAATTACAAATTGCACGCACCAAATTATAGATAAATTTCAAGTTACAATATCCCAATTTTAAACAAGATCAAAACCCTATTTAATTTTTATTATTCAACTATAAAGGAGCAAATCATGGCCGTATCAAATCTCAAGTCCCTTATCGGAAAACTGAACAGTACATGCCGGAGTGCTCTTGAATCGGCTGCCGGGCTTTGCATGTCACAAACACATTATGAAGTGGATGTCGAGCATTTTCTTATTAAACTGCTTGATCTGTCCAATACGGATATGGAGAAAATCCTGAGACATTTTGAAATCAATCAGGATCATTTGACGGCAGATCTGACACGCAGCATCGAAGGCTTTAAAACCGGCAATGCCAGAACCCCCGCTCTTTCACCCCGTATCCCCAAAATGATACAGGACGCCTGGATGGCGGCTTCTATAGACTTTCAGGCACCCAGTGTCCGTTCTGGTCATATTCTTTTGTCTCTTTTGGGCAATGATCAGACAGCCAGAATGCTTTTGGCAAGCTCGGAAACATTCAAAAAAATTTCAATTGAAACCCTGGCCCAAAGCCTGATGGATATTGTGACAGGTTCCGCCGAAGACAGTCAGGCCGCAGAATCCGGCCAGACCGCAGCCATGCCCGGAGAGGCGATGCCTGCTTCAACCAAGGCCCTGGATCAGTATACCATCAACCTGACGCAGATGGCAAAAAATGGAGAAATTGACCCGGTTTTAGGGCGCGATTTTGAAATTCGGCAAATGATTGATATCCTGATTCGTCGCCGGCAAAACAATCCCATCCTCACCGGCGAAGCAGGCGTTGGGAAAACCGCTGTTGTTGAAGGGTTTGCGCTGAGGATTACGCAAGGGGATGTACCGCCGGCGTTAAGTAATGTTATCCTTCACTCTCTGGATATGGGTCTTTTACAGGCCGGCGCCGGCATAAAAGGAGAGTTTGAAAACCGTTTAAAATCCGTCATCAACGAAGTAAAGGCTTCTCCGGTACCCATTGTTCTTTTTATTGATGAAGCCCATACCCTTATTGGGGCGGGGGGTCAGGGTGCCGGTGACGCCGCCAATCTTTTAAAACCGGCACTGGCACGCGGTGAACTGCGTACCATCGCTGCAACCACATGGGCCGAATACAAAAAATACTTTGAAAAAGATGCCGCCATGGCTCGCCGTTTCCAGGTTGTAAAAATAGATGAACCGGACGAGGAAAAAGCCCTGATCATGATGCGGGCCATTGGACCGTTTCTGGAAAAACACCACCGTGTCATGATCACTGATGATGCCCTGGCAGACACGGTTTCCCTTTCCCACCGTTACATTTCAGGCCGGCAGCTTCCCGACAAGGCGGTCAGCGTCCTGGATACCGCCTGTGCAAGGGTAGCCATCGGGTTGACCACAAGCCCGCCGTCCATTGAAGAGGCCACCCGGCATATTGCCGACATTGAAAGAGAGCAAAAAAACCTTGAAAAAGAAACGCTCATGGGGCGTGAACATACCGAACGGCTTTCCGCTCTTGAAAAGGAAAAGATAGAAACGCGGGCTCGTTTGGACGATTTAAGCAAAAGATGGCAGAACGAGATGGAGATCGCCAAAAAAATTCTGGATCTCAGGCAAACGCTTAGTGATCTGTATGAAGCGCAACCGGGACGCGAAGACCTTCTTGAAAAGCAGGAATCCCTCAAAATTCTCGAAACTGAACTGGCTGAAAAACAGGAAGATACCCCCCTTGTGCAGGTTGCCGTGGATTCACAGATCATCTCAGAGGTAATCTCAGGATGGACCGGTATTCCCACAGGACGAATGCAGACAGATGAAATCCAGACCGTACTAAATATGGAAAAACTGATGAGTGAACGGATCATCGGCCAGGACCATGCCCTGGCTGCCATCGGCCAGATGATCCAGACTTCAAAGGCGGGAATAGAAGATCCATCCAAACCAACGGCGGTCTTTCTCTTTGTCGGTCCGAGTGGTGTTGGAAAAACAGAGACGGCCCTGGCCATCTCCGATCTTTTATACGGTGGCGAAGACAATGTGATCACCATCAATATGTCCGAATACCAGGAAGCTCACACGGTTTCAAGCCTCAAAGGCTCCCCTCCGGGATATGTCGGCTATGGTGAAGGCGGTGTGCTCACCGAAGCGGTCCGGCGGCGGCCCTACAGTGTGGTGCTTCTTGACGAAATAGAAAAGGCACACACGGATGTAACTGAAATTTTTTATCAGGTATTTGACAAGGGGAAAATGGAAGACGGCGAAGGCCGGCTCATTGATTTCAAAAACACCCTGATTATCATGACCTCCAACCTTGGAACGGATATGATTATGAACCTCTGCGCCGATGAAGAGACCATGCCTGATTCCCCGGCCCTGGCCCAGATGCTGGCTCCCGAACTTCAGAAACATTTCAAACCCGCCTTCCTGGGCCGCGCCAAGGTGGTGCCCTATTTTCCCATCACAGATGAGAATATGCGCCTGATTGTAAAACTCAAATTGGACCGGGTGGTAAAACGCATGCAGGAAAATAAAAATATCACCTTTGGATACAGTGACGAACTTATTGAATCCATTGCCGGCCGATGCACGGAAGTTGACAGCGGGGCCCGGAATGTGGACCATATTCTTACCAATACGCTGTTGCCTGAAATGTCAAGGGAGCTCCTGACCCGTATGGCAAGGGGCGAACAGATTAAAAAAATAACGGTATCCCTGGCCGACGAAGGATTTGATTTTAATATAAAGTAGTGTCCGTCATGTCGGGTTGTGGTATCGCTGCAATATTAAAAAAGTAAAAAGGGGAACCAATATGCCCTATACCCAAGAAAACAAATCGCTTGTGATCGATACGCCGCTGGCCAAAAACGAGCTGTTGCTGACCCGGCTTTCAGGAAAAGAAGGGATCTCCACACTTTTCAGTTTCGAATTGGAAATGTTGTCGGAAAATCACGAAATCGCTTTTGATAAAATCATCGGCAAAGCCGTCACGGTTTCTATTATCCTGGCAGATGGCGGCAATCGGTTTTTCAACGGCATTGTATCTAGGTTTTCCCAGGGAAGCGGCGGTGGAGAATCCATGGGAGACTCCCGTTTTTCGCATTACACGGCAACGATGGCCCCATGGCCATGGCTGCTTACAAAGACGGTCGATTCGAGAATATTTCAGCAGCTTTCAGTGCCTGACATCATAGAGAAAATTTTTAAGGAAAAGGGCTTTTCCGACTACAGAATAGCGCTCCATGACAGTTATGACAAAAAAGACTACTGTGTTCAGTACCGGGAAACGGATTTCAACTTTATTTCCAGGCTCATGGAACAGGAGGGAATCTGTTATTTTTTTGAGCATGAAGAAAAAAAGCACACACTGGTTCTGGCCGATTCTCCGGATGAACACAAACCCTGTCCAAAACAGGACCGTGCCCGGTGCCAGATGAGTGCCGGCGGCTGGCTTGAAGCGGATGTTATAACCAAACTGGCATGGCATCAGGAGATCCGGGTTGGTAAATATACCGTGAATGATTACAATTTCGAAACACCGAATACCGATCTCAAAGTGGAGGCATCCACCCGACACCCGTTAGGACCCGGGGAGCGTGAAATTTATGATGCACCGGCCCGGTACGCCAAGCGTAATGAGGGCGATCGGGTGGCCAATATCCGCATGCAGGAGGAAGAAGCCCGGATCACCCATATAACCGGCGCAGGGGACTGCCGGGCGTTTACCAGTGGATATCGATTTGATCTTCTGGACTATCACAGGACGGACATGAATGAAAAATCCTATGTTTTGACCTCCGTCGATCATAACGCCTTTGAACCGGCCGGCACTTCCGGACACAAGGCCAATGCATCTTATACCAACAAATTTACATGCATTCCCTTTGAGATTCCCTATCGACCGCAGCGAAAAACCCCTAAGCCGGTGCTGGAAAGCGCCCAGACCGCCATTGTTACAGGCCCTTCCGGAGAAGAGATCTACCCGGATAAATACAGCCGGGTCAAGGTTCAGTTTCCATGGGACCGCGAGGGTAAAAAGGATGAAAACAGCTCCTGCTGGATCCGGGTCAGCCAGCCCTGGGCCGGTGCCGGATGGGGGGCCATGTTTATCCCCCATGTGGGCCACGAGGTGATCGTAAACTTTGTTGAAGGCGACCCGGACCGGCCCATTATCACCGGCCGGGTATACCACGGCACCAACATGCCGGCCGACACCCTGCCCGATGAGAAAACAAAAAACGTCATCAGAAGCCGTCAGGACAATAATATTGTCATCGAGGACAAAGAAGGCGATAAACATATTCATCTCAAGCAGGCCTGCGGCAATGAGATTATTATGCATGAAAGCAGCCCTGACATTGAGATCAAACAGGAATGCGGCAATAAAATACACATGAAGGCTACCGGACCCGTGGTTGAAATAAAACAGAAGTGCGGCAATTCCATCGTTATGGACGGCAAAAAAAAATTCATCGCCTGCAATACACCGATTGGAAACACGAAATTTGAGATGGGGGCCCTCCCGAGCAAACCCGGAAGTATTGGGTTTGAACAAAAGACGGATGGGGACTGGTATAAAGAAAACACCGGTTGCAAAGTGACAAGAACAATTGCTGCGGTGGAAGAGTATGCAATGTCTGCCAAAGCGACTCAAACGGTGGGTTTGTCTACTGATCTATTTCTTGGTGCAAAACATGAAACTCTTGTCGGTACAAAAATATCCCTTAATGTATCTAAGGAAATCAACAAAAATGCCCTGAGCAGAGACAGAAAATCAAAGGGACATATTTTTTACGGTTCTAAAGATTACATTGAACTTATTGGCGGCGGTGGCGATGAAGGCAAATTAAAACTCGATGCCAGCGGCTTAAAAATTGACTGCAAAGGCACCACAATTGATGTTTTTCAGGGGAGCAACATAGAAATTTGTTCAGAGAAGCATCTTAAATTGAAAGCCAAAAACGATTTAATTCTCGAAGCCGGTGGCGACATAATCCTGAAGTACAAGGGTATCCACTACATTAAAGGAAAACTGGTAACACCAAATATAAAAGATACAGGATCTTGATCTCCAAGTGCCTTGGCACAACCGCCGACACTAAAGACCTATCAAGGAGCCCCGCATGTCCGATTCACCGGTATTGGTCATTTCCATTATTATTATTGCACTTCTGCTTTTCATAGGCATTTGTGACTTTTTTTATATGGATATAACTGGATTGGGACGAAGAAAAGCGCTTCGTGAATTTCCGGCTGCAGCCCAAAAATTTGGTTTTATCCCCCAAAAAAAACAACCATCCAGACAATTCGGCACCTATACCGGTATTTACAAGGGGTACAATTTTAAAATTGATCCGGACAGCAACGCCACGATCCGTCTTGAGATGAACCCTGTTCCCGGTCTTACGGAATTCATCACACGGCAGGGCCAGACAAACTTTGATAGTGGTGACAAAGGCTTTGATAAATTTTTCAAAATACGCCTCGTCTCTGCTGAACTTGGCCAAAAACTGCGGGAAGCAGTCGCTTTTTTAACCTATACCGTTCAGTTCGGAAAAAGATGGAAGGGCAAGTACAATTATATACAGATTTATAAAGGCAGTATTTACTGCTCCTTCAAGTATGGCAGCGGTCATTATATCCCGGTATCCGCGCTGGAGAAGATTATACCGGACATGGTCAGACTCGCTGATCTACTGCAAACAGCGGTCATAGAAAAATAATACCCATCGTGCCCGATTTACTTTATTTGATTATCAATATTCCGATTTAATTCCGGCACCAGCGCAGATGCAGATGTTAATGTATAGATATACCTTCAGGTTATCAACTATTGGAAATAATAAACGAATCACCATTTGAAGTGGCATACATCCCGGGGCGTCTCCCCTTTCCGGGGCATTCTTTGACCCTCATCGTCAAAGGGACCTTTGATTTGTCTCCGGAAAAAACAGCGGCTCCGGCAGAGGAACAGCTTTATCCCACCGGCGATGAATTTTATGAAGAGGATGAAGAGATGCTGGGCGGTCCCCGATATGCAAGCGATTTTGCCTGTTTCAAACCCGCAGCCGATCTGCTTCTCGTTGGGAAATGTCATGTCCCTGCCGAAAAACAGCGTCTGGCCCAACAGGTGTCTTTCCAGGTGGGTGCCTGTGCCAAGTCTCTTATGGTCACCGGTAATCGTACATGGAAGCGCGGCCTGGTGGGGTCCACCCCCAGTGTCCCTGAGCCGTTCACGGCCATTGATTTGAAGTATCAGAACAGCTACGGCGGTCCCGGATATGCTGAAAATCCCGTGGGCAAAGGATTTGGAAAGCAGGTGGATAAAAACGGGAAAAAAATAAAATATCTTCCCAATATTACCCATCTTACCGACACCCTCAGCACCTCCCGGACACGTCTGGAACCGGCGGGTTTCGGGCCCCTGGCCCAGACCTGGAAACAGCGCCGTGCTTACCTGGGCACCTATAAAGGCAAGTACCTGAAAGAATACTGGCCCTGGTTTCCCGTTGATTTTGACTGGCACTATTTCAATACGGCACCAATTGATATGCAGGTAAAGGGATATCTTGCCGGCGATGAAAAGCTCAATTTTACAAACCTTCATCCGCAGCATGGGCAATATGAGGCAAGTCTTCCCGGGTTGAGAATTCGTTGTTTTGTGAACCGGCGGATTGATCCTGAGCCCGCAGCTTTGCAGTTCAAAGAAGTCAACATGCGCCTGGACACCTTGTGGGTTGATATGGATGGCGAAACCCTGGTGCTTGTCTGGCGCGGGTGGTGTGAGGTTTTGTCTGAAGAATTCGAGGATATTGCACATCTGCTTATTGTCTCTGAATCTTTGCAAGATCCTTTAAAACCGGTGGCGCATTACCAGGAGGCACTGGGAAAACGGTTGCGGGAAATAACAAAAGGCGATGACGACGAGCAGCCTGAAGCGCCGAACGAACCTGACGAAACAAAAAAAGCGGATGACGACATCGAGGCTGAAATTGCCAAAGCCGAGCTGGAAAGCAGGGCCCAGTTGATCGCCGCCGGCATCGACCCTGATAATCTGCCGGAGCAAAGTGAAGAAGATAAAAAAAAGGAGGCGGCGCTTCTTAAAGAACTCGGTTTTGAACCTGAAGAAAGTGAGGTGCCTTTAACTCGCGAGCTTATCCATGAAAGGTTTAAACGGGGCGAAAACTTTGCCGGGGAGGACTTATCCGGTCTTGATCTATCTGACCTTGCATTAGCCGGTATTGATCTGCGTGGTTGTATTCTGAACCGTACGATATTTAGGAACAGTGACCTTTCCGGAGCTGATCTTTCCACGGCAAATTTTTCTCATGCAGATCTCACCGCGGCAAACTTACAAGGGGCGTCACTTCTTGAAGCGGATTTCACAGAAGCTGCCCTTGAAAGGGTTGACCTGAGCACGGCAACACTTGAGGGGGCCACATTTGAAAAAGCCAGGATGCAAAAGGCAAAACTTGCTGATATAAAAGCTACCGGGGCCGACTTCTCCCAGGCGAATCTAAGCGAAGCGTTGCTAACCGACAGTGTTTTTGCAAAGGCTGATTTTTCGAAGGCCCTTTTACAGCGTACCGACTTTAGCAGGTCTGATTTAAAAGAAGCTTCCGTAGAGGGGGCTATTGGCCCTGATGTCCGTATGGATGAGGCCGATCTCACCGAACTTCGGGCATCGGAAGGCTGTAATTTTTCTAATGGCTCTTTTCGCAGGGTGCATGCTGACGAATCCATCTGGGAAAATGCCGATTTGAATGGGGCTGATTTTTCATTTGCCTGTATGGAGGGGGCTGATTTTACTTCCGCTGTGTTGGAAGGGGCCAATTTTGCAGCCGCCGATATGAAATTTGCCCGTTTTCCCAAGGCAAATCTGAAAGGCGCAAAAATGGTGAGTACCAACCTGTTCCAAGGGAGTCTTGAAAAAACCGATCTCACCGGTACGGATCTGCGTGGTGCCAATCTTTATGCGGTAGAGTTTCTTGAAGCACATCTGGAAGAGACCCTGCTGGAATTTGCCAATACCAAAATGACCAAACTGGATCAAAAATAGGGACTTCCCAATTATGTCGATTCCTGAAAATTTTGAAGAACTGCTATCAAAGCTCAAAGCCGGTGAAGTCCTTGAAGATCTTGTCCTGAATGCAAAAAAAATGAAAGGAATGCTGCTTGCCAATGCCCGTATGCCGCGGGCAAAATTTGACGATTGCGACCTTGAAGGAATCAATTTTCGTAATGCGGTATTGCCCATGGCTTTTTTCAACAAAGTCAATCTTGACGACGCATGCATGGCTGAAACCGATGTTAGTGACTCGATCTGGCAGAACATTGAGGCCTCGCACATTGACCTTACGGGCGCCGATATATCCGATGCCATTTTTTTTGCCGATAAAATTCCGGTAAAAGACCCGGCGCTGGTTAATATCTTTTTTAAAGATCTGGCGCTGCCGACAACCGTCATCACAGATTTGCAGGGCCTTGAAATTTGCGGTTTTGCCAGTGTTTCTGCAAAAATGACGGCCGCAGATCTGTCCGGTGCAAAGGTCCGAAAAACCACTTTTGAAAATGTACTTCTTGACAACACGCAGTTTTCCGGGGCGGATATCACGGCCGGGCAATATATAAAATGCTCGCTGACCAATACCGATTTTGAACAGGCCCTGCTAACGGAAGCCCTCTTTAATAAATCAAATCTTGCCGGGGCATCCTTTGTCAACGCCGGATTGACGGGGGCTCATTTTAAGGACAGCGATCTGAGCGGATGTGATTTTACCCGGGCGACCTTAAGTAACACCCGGTTTTCCACGGTTGATATGCGTACCGTTTCCGGGTTGCCCAGGGATTTGCAGGGTTGTATCTTTACGGCGTGTGACCTGTCAGGCGTCAATCTGACCGGATATGATTTACAAGGGGCGGTATTTGTGGATTGCATGTTGACAGGGGTGTCTCTGGCCGGTGCAAACCTTATCAAAATTGCCATCCGGAACTGTACGCTGGAAAATATCGATTTCAGCGGGCTTGACCTCTCCGGTTCTGATTTTGCCGGTGCCCAAATGAAGGGTGCTGTCTTTACCGGATGCAATCTGGCAGATGGTGATTTTTCCCATGCCAACCTTGAGCAGGCGGATTTTACCGGGGCCAAATTAAAAGGTGCGATGTTTAACGGGGCCAATCTTGTAAAAGCTATATTCAAGAATGCTGAACTGAGTGGCTGTGAAATGGAAGATGCCATACTTACCGGCGTTGATTTGAGCGGCGCACGAATCGGCAAAACCGATTTTACCGGTGTTGATTTTACCCAAACCCGGATTCACAATACCACTTTTCACCTGTGTGAATTAAAAAAAACCTGCTTTACGGATATGGATCTGTCCGGATGTTGTTTTGTTGACTCCGACTTGGAAAGGGCAGACCTTAAAAATGTGCGGCTTGACAATGCCGATTGTCGGCAGGTTAACTTCAAAAAAGCCGATCTGTCAGGGGCCAGACTGGTAAAAGCAACATGCCATACCGCTGATTTCACGGGGAGTATACTTAAACAGGCCCTTTTAATCGAAGCGGATATGCGTTGCGCATGCCTTGTCAAGGCGTCAGCCGGAAAAACCAACTTTGCCCGCGCGCGCATGGATCGGGCGGAGTTGAATTATACCGACTGCACCGGGGCTGTCTTTACCGGCTGTCAGATGCCGTATGCTGATTTTTCACATGCCATTTTACAGTCGGCTGATTTTTCCCGCGCAAATCTGCAGCAAGCCATCCTGCATGCAATTGATGACAAAGGTGCAAAATGGCGCGGCGCAAATTTGAAACTGGTTGAACGGACCGACAAAGATCTGGCGGCAGCGGAAAACTGGCACCCGCCGGTGACGGATAAACAAAAAAATATATAGCATAAAAGACCAAAATTCAAAGCAAAATAAGGAGATTTGCAATGCCCAATACCGCCAAGGTTTACGAACTGACGAAAAAAACGCCCTGTTTTGGTCCGGCCCTTGTTCTGGCAGTTGATGAATCTGCCAATCTGGTACAGGTGCGGCTTCTGAAAACAACGGGCCGGGCCGAGGTGTGGTGCCGGCCTGTTTTATCCCTTGCTCAATCTCTGATTTTAGGGGATGAGGTTCTGGTTATGGGAGAGAAGATAGACGATATCTATATTGTCGAACTGCTGGCTCACAGCAGGACTGCAGGTGTGGACCGGGCAGATGCCACCACCCCTGCTGCGGCAAAAACAAAAACCGGTGCTTTTGTGGTGATCGATACAAAGGAAAATACTGTCGGCCATGAGGTTATCAAGGTTTTTTTAAATCAAAAAAAACTTATTTTCGAATATGATGCCAAGGCCGAAAAGGCCCGGATATTTGTCCCCTCCGGTGATCTTGATCTGATGACGGACAGGGGGGATATTGGTCTGAATGCTGCCGGCAAAATTAAATTCAATGCTGAAAAAATTGAATTAACAGGCCGATCAGAGGTCAGCCTGGGGGTATCCCGGCTCACCGGTTATTCCGGTACGTCGCTTGCCCTTGATTCGCAAAAAATGAAAATTGACAGCCCGGAAATGAAAATCAACGCTAAGAGAGGGTCTCTGTTTTTTACGGAAATGCGCTATGCCGGAAAAACAATCTTCGCCACGGTGGGATATGTGCAAATCATGGCCCGAAAACTCGAAACAACCGCCAGAACTATTTTGGAGAAAGCGGATAATATTTACAGAAAGGTTAAACAACTCAGTCAGTTGCAGGCCGGAAGGAAGAGAATCCTTGTCGATGACACCTTTTATGTAAAAAGTAACCGTTCCGTGATGAAATCGGATAAAAATTTCAAGGTAAAATCAGATAAAATTCATCTGGGATAACCTTTGAATTGAATAGTGAATAATGAAAATTGAAAACTTATAGTATCGCTCCGCTCTGCCTTTTTAAAGATAAAATTGATAGAATACCTTGCAACCTGCCCGCTCGTGCCTCTGCAATGGCAGGCGGGTCTGCGTAATCTGCGGATTAGAATCGATAGAATACCTTCATTATTCACTATTCAATTTTCACTATTCAATAATAAAGGAGAAACCCCATGACCGCTATATTTCCAGCATCGACCAAAGGCGGCGGCAACTGTTTTGCCATGCCCGATACCTGCCTGACACCGGCGCCGCCGGCGCCGCCGGTGCCCATTCCCTACCCCAACACCGGCATGGTCAATCAGGCTAAAAAAACCGCCACAAAGGTAAAATTTGCCGGCAAGGAGGTGGTTACCAAAAAATCTGAAATCTCAAGATCAATGGGCGATGAGGCCGGTGTTAACAAGGGTGTTATGTCAGGTATGAATATGGGTAAGGTTTTATTTAAAAAAGGAAGTTCAAAAGTAAAAACTCAGGGCCAGCCCTGCGTCCATCTGACCTGCATGTCCGGTCATAACGGTACCAGCGCCAACATGCCTGCCGGTGCCCAAATTGCGCCCAGTCAAACCAAGGTGATTGTTGCCCCTTGATATTCTAAAAATCTGATAGCCGATCGACTAGTGTACCGGTTTTCTCCAAAGCCTTATCAAAACTCAGGAAAAATACTTTTCGGACCTGCCCCCACCCAATGACTGCCAAAGAGTTTCTTCCCCTTATTTTTTTATAACATAAATTTTGCGGATATTTTGAATTGAGATTGATTTATCAAAGGTTAAAATGCTATCGTAATTTTCGTAAACGGTGGAGGAAATGCCTCTGCCAATAACGCTATGAAACATGCTCCGGAACAGGATATTATGCATCTTATAAAAATCAAAGGACAAACTGAACAAGGAAGAAAATGAAATTAAAATTTGAAAGATATCGAATATTTCTGTCTCGAATTACGGCAGTGATATGCTTGTTTTTTTTATTCAGCACACAAAGTTATTGGGAAACAAAAAATGAAACGCTTTCCTTTTTATTGTACTTTATAGGTATAATTCTTGTCGCTATCGCTGCATTGGGAAGGATGTGGTGTTCCCTGTATATTGCCGGCTACAAGGATAACAAACTGATTACGGTTGGACCTTACTCCCTTTGCCGAAATCCCTTGTATTTTTTTAGTGCTATAGGCGTAATTGGAATTGGCTGCTGCACCGAAACCATTACTTTCCCAATCGTTTTTACCATTCTCTTTACGCTCTATTATCCATTTGTAATCAAAAGCGAAGAAAAACGTCTTAAACAACTTTTTGGCGTAGAGTTTAAAGAATATAAAAAAAAAGTGCCTGCATTTTTTCCACGATTTTCAACTTTTGTTGAGCCTGAAAATTACACTGTGAAGCCGGCAGTCTATAGGGAACATATTTATAGTGCGTTGTGGTTTATCTGGATTATTGGAATACTTGAAGTAATTCAGGGAATAAAAGATATTGGATTGTTTGAATCCCTGTGGTCACTGTATTAATAGCCGGATGATTGGTTTATTCTAATGATGATCTTTGAGTGATAAACGGATGTAATATATCCTTCGAATTATTGATATTGCTTATTGATTTTATGGTATATTAATGGTAAGTTCAAACTGATTTCAGAAGATTAGAGTGCCCTGATGGGGGGAAACC
>CAZFXX010000041.1:0-15403 GCA_964522985.1 uncultured Desulfobacteraceae bacterium | reverse complement strand
TCCGTATCTTCACCGATGCTTCTTGCAAAAAGATCGGTCCGTTCCATGATGGGTATCCGGATCTCTTTGTATCCAAAGTCCTGAAAAAGGGTGGTAGCTGTTTTTTCGATATGCTGCCACAGTTCTACCTCTCCCGGGAGGATATCCTTAAACCCTCTGATTAATTGTATCATTTTTTAATCCTATATGGTTGCATAGTTATACCTATGGTAACCCATGGCGCATAAACGTAATTCAATATTCTAATTTATATAAATTAGTCAACAGGAATATTTAAGGCAGATCCTTTTTGAGGAAAAGATAAAGACGCTGTCCTGTCGGTATGGCCATTAAGAAGCGATTTTTTTATCTTGATTTTTCAGGGCGCTGACGACATTATGGGGAACATAAAATTTGATGGTATGGAAGATGGTAATGCAGAAAAATAGTTCTGATAAAAATTTTGGTGGCATCGGTTTCATCGGGCGTATTATTGAAGATCTGAAGCTGCTGGTTCTGTTGATAAGAGACTATATTACGGGTCGCTATCGGGATGTCGCGATTGGGTCGGCTACTGCTGTTTTGCTGGCACTATTATATGTCTTAAGCCCATTCGATTTTATCCCGGACTGGATTCCGGGACTCGGGCAGCTTGACGATGCAGCCATTATGGGGATTTGTCTGTATGTGATTGAAAAAGACCTGCTAAAATATAAAGCATGGACAAAAAATGACGGCCCGGACAATCAATAGCCCATTGACAATGACGCTAACATGCAGATCTATTTTTATTTGGAAAATTATGACAAACTCGTAAAAAGTTTGATTAATTTGGTGCCGCAAGAGGCGTGTAAATGGCGGTCAGGCATATTGAAATAAAACCCTTTAGCTGGGTTCATCCCCAATTGGCAATTATAAGCCGATGTGATCTTGATATCTATATGGGAGAAGAGAACGTAGTGGTGCTTGCATCGCAGCTCGGGTATACTGAGAATGCCGGAATCAATGTGACGGATGGCGCTGTGCTGATTGCTTTGACTGTTATGAATAAATACGGGTTTTTGCCTGATCGGCTGATCTGGATTGAGCACTATCCGAGTGGCACACCCGGGGACCGGATAAACCGGAAACAACCCACGAGCGGCTATGGTTTACCTGTAGCGACGGGAAACTGTGCATTGACCGGCGTGATAAAATCGAAATTGCTTCTGTGCAGGCATTCGCAGCTGAGCCTGATACACCATAGACTACCGATAAAATATAATCAATAGCGGCGGTATAAAAATACTGGTGATAAACAGGATGCCTTCAATAGATTTCAGGGTTTCGAGCGGTGATTTGCCCTGTTTTCGAAGCTTGAAGTATTCCGCCAGATATCCCAGCCCCATAACCAGCCAAAGTGTTAAAAGTGTTACAATGATTGTAATTGTGTTCATGCTTGATCTGTTTCCATGGTAATAAAAAAATCAGGCTGCAAAATTTGATATTTTCACAATATGTCTTATCTGTTTACATAGATTTCGGTGATCAGGAAAATATTGATAGTTCATATTGTCAGTTTGATTATATTGTTTTTTTAATTACAGGGGATTTAGTGTGGATGCAAGTCCTAAATCGTTTGTGAAAATAATTTTAAAAGTAACGATTTTTTGGTTTTTATCAGTTTACTGAAAGTGTTGGCACGTCTCCCGGCGGATTATTTATACGCGGTCCGTATCGGCTGAAAATAGCGGCAACAAGACATAAAGGGGCGCGATATGGGGTGGTTTGGAAAAATTGTCGGCGGTATAATCGGTTTTGCTCTGGGGGGGCCGCTAGGTGCGGTTGCCGGCGCTGCCTTTGGTCATGCCTTTGATAAAAACGATGGCACCGGTTATATGGAACAGGGGCAGGATGGCCGGCTTTCCATGGGCGAATCCGCTCAGATGACCTTTTTTGTGGCTACATTTTCCATGCTGGCAAAAATTACCGGCACTGACGGTCATGTCTCCAGGGAAGAGATTGACAGTATTGAAAATTTTATGCGGCGGGACCTCAACTTGAGTCCGGGGAGCCGGCAGGCCGCGGTTAATATTTTTCATGCTGCCGGCGATTCGCCCCAGAGCTTTCAGGATTTTGCGGCTCAGTTCCATAATGCATTTCAATATCAACCCAGGCTTCTGGAGATGATGGTCGATGTCCTGCTCAGGGTTTCTGTTTCCGACGGCAGCCTCAGCGATACGGAGGAACACCTGATTCTATCGGCCGTTCATATATTCGGTTTCAGTGATGAAACCTACCGGAAATTGCGGTCCAGGTATGTCGCGGAATTTGAAAGATACTATGCGGTTTTAGGATGCAGCCGCAGCGACTCGGTAGAATGGATTAAAAAGCAGTATCGCAAACTTGTATTTGAGTACCATCCGGATAAAATCATGTCAAAGGGGTTGCCCGATGAGTTCTTGAAGCTGGCCCATGATAAATTTCGGGAAATTCAGGAAGCGTATGAATATATCAAGCAGGAGCGGGGGATTAAATAGGCTCCCCGGACGGTAGCCTTTATTTTGTCCTGAAAAACCTGGTCCTTTGGGTCAGGATTCTTTACTTTTCAATGCCGATTCTGGCCTGTACACCTTTGTGATAGTAATGCTTTATTTCTTTCATCTCTGTGACCAGGTCGGCTCTTTCGATGATTTCAGAAGCGGCGCCCCGGCCGGTCAGAACCAGTTCAGTGTCATCGGGTTTTTTGTCGATCAGATCAAGCAGACGCGATACTGGAAACAGTCCGCACGAAACAGCTACATTGGCTTCTTCCATCACAATTACCTGAAACCGGCGGGATGTCAGCATTTTGTCTATTTTTTCAAGGCCATTCAACCCGGCCGTAATATCTTCCGGTGATGGTTTACCTTTAATGAATTTTCCGCGTCCGAACTGTTCGATGGTGATCAGGTCTGAAAATCTTTTCAGGGCCTTTATTTCGCTGTAATCGCCCATTTTGAGAAACTGGGCGATGTAGACCTTCATCCCGGCACCGGCGGCTCTAAGTGCAAGACCCAGCGAGGCTGTCGTTTTGCCTTTTCCATTTCCTGTATAAACCTGGACATATCCCTTCATTATATGATTCCTTTCCGTTTTTTATATGAATATGTTTGGAATGTGAAAAAACGTAAAGCGCTTTAAACTCCGTGTCAACCAAAATATGTTTTTTGCCAAAACAAGAGAACTTGTGCAATTGACCGGCGGTATTTGAGATGCCCTGCTTTGTTTGATGATTTCATTAGAGACTTGACAAAAGGTGCTTCAGGCAATATTAATTGGCACCTAACATGCTAAAATTATAAACGATTGCATATACAAAAAATTAAAAAAACAGAGCTATAAGAGGGGCCATGAAAAATGATCATTCATAGAGCCGAAGCAAGCGCAAAAGGAGTGTGGTACAGTGGCGTGGTTTGTTTGACACTTGTGGAAAAAAATGATGGCTGGACCTATACTGTAGATAAAATGGGGGATGGGGATTTTACGCTGATATGGCGGGCAAAAACGCCGGTAAAGGCGACAGTTAAACTTCGGGATGTCTATAGTTCCAGTGTCTGGGATTTTAAAATTATTCAATCCGAGTGAGCAGGGGCTAAAAAGGAAATGTAAAATTTTATTGTTTTTTATTAATGAATATTTTATATAACCGCCGATGGGTTTTATTCAAATTTCATGGGGCAGGTTCCAGGCACCGGACCAATATTGATTTTTTATAATCAGCTTGACTGAATACGGATCAACAGATGGTAAGGAGAGCGAGAATGCAGAGAACGGGTATTGTGATTTTGTGTTTAATGATTGCCTTATTGACTGGTGGGGTATTGAGTATTGCCGGTGCCGGGGAAAGCGAATCTGAAATGTGTATTCCAATGGGGTCCTTTTCGATTACCGCACCTGATTCAGTAGACCCGGGGAGGTCTGCGGTGGCGTTTCCCCACGCTGTCCATTTTGATTACAGTTGTAAAGAATGCCACCATATGTGGGATAATGAATCTGTCATTCAAGGCTGTATGACATCCGGGTGCCATGACCTGACGGAATCGCCGGAAAGACCGGTCAAGCATCTGCAATATACCAGCGAGGCTATTAAATATTATAAGTTTGCCTTTCACAAACAGTGTATCGGCTGTCACAGGGAGTTGAAACAGCAGAACAAGGAAGTGACCGAGGCGTTGAGATTAGACGACAAAGAAACCCGTTTAAGCGCGACAGGTCCCACCGGGTGCAAAGCCTGCCATTCAGTCGAAGAGTAGGCCTGTTTTTATTTTGGGAGTCGAAAAATTTTAGATTTGTAGACATGCGCATCGAGATAGAAGGCCGTCAAATCTAAATAACAACAAGGCGGTATTTAACCATGGCTTTAACAGCCCGTCTTTTGGTTCGGCAATTTATAAATTGCAAGATGTTGACATTTTTATAAAAAGGCGGGGGCCATCATTTGTTCCGGCCTTTTTTTATTTTTGGACCGACTGAATAGTGATAAAATTGTGCACCATTCACGGCCAATAAAGGATGCCTCAAATTGTTATTATTCCCGGCAACCCTTATTGACATGGGAGGCATATAATCCGATGGATTTTAAACGAAAGATAACCGATGTTGAACAGAATAAAAGGCGCCACACACGACTTGATTTTCATTGTCCCATCCTTATCGGAGGCATGAGGGGGGTCAAAAAGGTAACCGATATCAGCATCGGCGGTTTTTTTGTTGAATTGCCCGGTAATGAGGCTATCAAGAAAGGAATGTTGTTTGATGTTCTGCTTAAGCTTCCGACCCTGGAGGATTATATCAGGGCCAAATCAAAGGCGGTTTTTTTGTCGGAAAGGGGCGTCGGCTGTCAGTTTGTTAAATTGCTGCCCAGGTATGAAAGGGCGATTAAGGACTGTATCGACATGTTCGAGGATACATTGCCCATAGACTGATCCGGATAAATCGAAATGGGTGCAATACGCAAAGCCGCATCAACGAGGCAACGTCATATATCTATATAATATACTGTTTTAATGTCGAATTGCGAAGTTTTTACAGCCCGGTTTCCCGAAATTTCTGCAGTGTTGCCCTCATATTTTATAGCAGTGTCTATCCAGAAATGATCTTTTCGCCCAACCCCTCGTTATACCCAAAAATAATCCTCGGAATATCAAATAGATGCCTTAAAGTCATTTTTGTGCATGCCCTGATTTTGAACAAAAATCCTTATTTACGGATGGAAGCTAGATAGTTTTTTCTACATATTCATAAAGCGTTGGATTGGTGCAGACTTCATAATACTTTCGGTGGGTCAGTCGAATGGCTTTTAATGTATCGGCAGCAACTTCGGGAATGCTTGCTTCTCGAATGATTAAATTTTGATATTTTCCAGTGATCGTCGGAAATTTTCCTGTATGGATTCTGATTTTGGCATCCTGCAGCCCCGGAATCATAACGATGCGTGCTTCAAGGTCTATTTCTTCCGAAAGTTTTTTAAAGGCTCGGGGACTCAGTTCGATGCCGTTGACATTATACCTCAAGAACAGATCATCGCTGGTAGCGGAAATGGCCTCTTCCCGGGCGGTCTGGAAAATATACAGATTAAAGGGGCGTTTATTCAGAGATGACAGGTTTCGTAACAATTTGGAACAGCCGGCCAGGCGGTCTGCAAGGTTGATGGCCGGAGATATCATAATCCGTTTTTCATTGTCGAACAAAAATGTGGGCGGATGGTTCTGATAGCTGATACCAAGCCCCAGTTCCAGGACTGGGAGATGATGCTTGATATTCAAAACATTATACCGTTTCACAATAAGAAGCATTTTCATTGCAAGGCCGCAAGCCAGCCCCACACTGTACCAGCCGCCGGGCATATCCTGATGCTCAAAGATCGAAAGAATGATCGCATCTCCTTCGATAAACACTTTTCCAGCACCATATTCGGACAGAATAAAGTTAATCGGATCAAAAAGGTTAAGGCTGAAATAGGATGCCGGGTTCAGCCCCCGTTTTCTCATCTGGTAGGTGATGTCCGTTGAGCCCCGTACGTCGGCCTTGAGGATGACATGGTTTATAATCGGTTTTTCTTCTAAAATATATTCATGGGGCAGCAGAAATTCGTGCAGTGTGTGGTTGGCCCGGGAGAGATTAATGATTTTATCTTCCCTGGCCAGGTTAATTTGATCCATGGCCTGACGGATTAGTTTGAAATTGTGCAGGTCACGGTGATAGCGTGCAAAATCGTTTAGAAAGCGAATTAAATATTCTTTTTTTTTGCTATTTTTCATACCCCTAAGAATCCTGATTTTATTTTTCAGGGGTATCATCGAAAAGGTTTTATTGTAAAATCCTTCCAGCCGTCTGAGTTGCTGAATAATCGTTTTCCGGGTTCTGGGGATTGTCAGAAATTGCAGAACTTGCTGGGGGGCCAGAGGGGGACAGTATTCAAGGTAAATCGGCAGAATTTCATAAGCGGCTGATATCATCTTGATCAAGCCGGTTTTAGTGAAATTTTTATAAACATAAGTCAGCAGTGTCTGCTGTTTGCGGCACCGGTCGATTATTTTTTTAATTTTTTCTTTAGAACCGCCCTTTTTTTTAAGAGATTTGAGTTCTCCTTCGGATTTAATAAAATTAAACAGAATATCGATATTGCCCAGATGTTTAATCCACCCGTCGATCTTCTTGCTGGTTAAATTTTGTTTTGTAAGGTCGGGTTGTTGGCCGGTTTTGCCGGTGGCATCCTTTGATTGCCGCACGGATATCTGATCAAGGGATATGACGGCTTTTAGTAACTTTTCGATCAGAGAGAGTATTTCTTCGTACCGATTGGGATCATCAAGACGGTGGCCCATGAGAACATATTCTTCGAGCATGAAGAAGTCGTCAAGCGGATGTTCCGCATGCAGGACGGGATTTTCGAAAAATTCTTTTGGTAGAATAGCGGCCGGGCCAAAATTCGCCTCGCGCATCTGTTTTGCCTGATTATTTTGAACATCGATAAGCCATTTGAAAATTTTACGAGTGACGTTTAGTATAATGGATCTGCGCTCCCGCCGAATGCGGGCGTACTCATCTTTGACCTTGATGGTAAAATCCAGATTTTGATGCTGGGACAATTCATTTTTGCGTGTAATATGTGCCAGTTTTTCCAGCAGGTAAGTAAATTGGCAACCTGTTTCCTCGGTAATGAATTTTACCATTGCAGCTTGTGCCAGAAAATCTATCTGGATTTCACGATCGGATTTGGCCCGGTTGATGCCCGCAAGTATGATATCGCTGCACAGTCTTTTGAATTCATCTTTTTCGGTTTTCCATGTTTGTTTTTTCCCCATTCCCAGAAGTCGCTCGGCTCTGGCTTGGCTGGTAACAAGGTTGAAAATGGTGTTGCTGGTGGATATAAGAAAGCCCGGACTCAGGTGTACATCGTATCGAACATTATCCACTCCAGGGGTCAGTTTATCCAATGAAAAGAAAAGAGAATATGTTTTGAGAGGAAGGTCCCGGATGTCGGGAAATTTTGAAAAGTATTTCGGTAAGGAAAGCATATTTTTTTAAGATATGTCAGTAAATTTTATGCCGTATTTGTTAAAATTATTATATTTTTTTCAAATACTCAACTTATCTTTCATAACACCAAGCGTCGGCCATGTCCATCTGTTTTAAGTTACCTGGAGAGCGGGCAGAAACCGCAGCTATGGCATCGCGTTGCCGACCGGCGCGTAGCGCCAGGAACAAGGGTTTTGACCGGCGGTCTGTTTTTCAGATAATTCTGTACCTGTGGCAGATTAATGGATCAGAAACAATGGCAGGCAAGGGTATAACCCGCTTCCAGAATCAGGCAATGGTGGTCTGTCAAAGCCCCGCAGGTAAAAATGCAGGGTGCCGCCAGATTCAGATCAAATTTTTGACCGGGAACAAGCGGTGTACAGGTAAAATGGTTATTATTAGATCGGATAATTTCAGGGCTGTGGCTGTGGCCCCGAAACAAAACGGATGTGGGACAGGTCGTAAAAAAATGAGCAATGTTTTGGGGACTCATGGGACCGACCATGCTGGAAAGGCCTAATTCTTCTACAAAGGGCAGAGAATGGGTAAACAGAAGCATCCTGTCTTTCAGCAAAAGAGGCAGATTGCGGAGGTAATTGACCGTAGCAGCGGAAAAAGGATTTCCAGTGAGATGGGAACTGTTCAGAGATAGGGCATAATCGTTATTGCCCTTAACCGCCATGATTTTGTTGTCCTGTATAAGCGCTACACAGGCATCCGCCGTTTGCGGAAAGGTGGAATCGCAAATGTCGCCGAGATGATAAATGCGAAGGCAGTTTTGCGCTTTCAGAAAGGCAATGGCATCTGATAGCTTCTCGAAATGGCCATGGCTGTCGGCAATGATACCTGTTTTTACCATGGTGACGGGATCGGATGTGGTTTTTTGAAGAGTGGCAGGTGAAAAATCGGGCTGTCTTTGCCAGATGGTCGGCATATTTGAAGGTTCCCGTGGTTCGTATCTTGTAAGCGGTTAATCCGGCAGGCGAAGCTGGACAGGGGCGGGCCTGCTTTTTTTGCCTTTTCTTTTTTTAGCGCTTGCCAAAGGGCGGGTGGCTGGTGCCTGAACCGGCGTGAATGCCTTACGACTAAAATTAAATTCCTGTCCGGGTTTTTGAGAGTAGACTGCCTCATAAGTGTTTTTACCAGTTCTGCTGACGGTCTTCAGGCTGTTTAAAAGGAGTTTTTTCTCCTGATTGGTGATGACCGGAAAATTATAATTTTCATTCATATATTTGAATGTATGGCCACCTTCGAGCCGGGTATTTACAAACTCGACATGTGCGTTAAGCCGCTTAGTAAGCCGCTGGTTGGCAATATTGACGATATCTCGGGTCCGGGCATGGATGGCCTCGGAAAAATCCGGTTCAATTTCAAAACCGATCGTGTTGCGCCCGGCAGCCATTGCCGCCAGCATGGTCGTACCGATGCCGAAAAAAGGGTCTGCAACAATGTCTCCTTTAGCTGAATACATGTTGATCAGCCGAAAGGGCAGTTCAAAGGGATAAGTCGCGCTGCGGATTCTGACGGTATCGTCGTGCAGCTTCTGAGTGGTGCCTTTCAGGTCCATCCACACATCCGAAAACCAGGTATTGCGTTCTTCCCAGAACAGTGCGCTGGCATGACGATTATGTTTTTCCGGGGCAGTGATAAATTCCCGTTTTCTCCCTTTACGGACGATGAGAATATATTCGTGTTCCAGGGTGACATAGGCCCCTGCCGGCAGCATGCCCGACCCCATGAATTTGTTGGGCGCATTGGTCTGCTTGCGCCATAAAACAGCCGGCAGGGAGGCGAAACCGATTTCCAGCAGGTGCTGCAGGATGCGGGCATGATTGGGATAGAGCATGAAGTTGCCATTAAGGGTTCTGGTGGCGTCCCCGATGTTGATGCAGGCAAAACCCCCGATTTTCAATATGCGGTGACACTCGTTCCAGACCTTATCCAGGGATTTATGCATCAAGTTGAATGCATCGTATCCCTTCCCGCCTGAAAGGATTTTTCCCACTTCCGGGTTCTGCTTTATAAACATTTCATCCCACATGGCAATCATGGGGTAGGGAGGTGATGTGACGACCAGATCGACACTGGCGGAGGCCACGGATTGCATGGCATTGGAATTTTCGTAATAGATTTTATGGGTTGTCTGCAAAGTCGATATCCTGTTTTTGAACCCGTGCATTGTTGAGTATTTGAATTCCGAAATTCGTGTTTTTTATATCAGAAAACAGAGATAAATACACCACAATGATCAAAAGACAAATAACGAATAAATGACAATAAACAATAAGCAACCGACAAACACCTCCAGGCCATGTGGGATCAAATAATTGGCTTTTGATCCTGTTTGGAATTTGGAGATTGTAATTTATTTTGTCTTTTGGCGCTTGCAATTTGTTATTTGGGGTGTACGCCTTTTCAACAGCGCCGGTTTATCCGGTTTAGGGATTATCTTTGATAATTATTTTGTGAACCCTCAATTGCCGTAGAAAGCACCTATTTCATAAAGGACTGTTTCTGTCAATATCGGTAATGTCGGTGAACAGGGCAAATGTATTAAAAAGTTGTCTATAGGGATTCCACCGCTTTACCAGCGGCCAAATACGTTTGGCCTGGAATGGCAAAAATTACGCTTCTTGTGCTTTCCTAATATTTATTTTATTATGTATATTCATAATTTAAAACAATAGTTTTAAAAGGATGGACTTTATGACCGCAAAGAGATCGGATGCTGCAAATCATAGATCGTCACAAATATTACCGGTATGGCTGCGGTCTTCCCGGGGGAGGCCGATGCGGCAAAGATCCTGAAAGATGCATTTAATGCCGGCTTAAAAGGCGTTAAACTTCACAGCCACGTGCAGTGCTTCAAGATGGACAGTCCGACCATGCATGATATTTACAGCATATGTTCTCAATACAAAAAACCTTTAATCATCCACGCCGGCCGTGAACCCAAGAGTCATGCTTATCCGTTCGATCCTTATGACATATGCCGTGCTGATTTTGTTGAAAAAGTTTTACAAGGGTATCCTGATCTCCAGGTCTGCATACCTCATCTGGGGGCGGACGAGTTTTTTGAATACCGGCGAATGCTGGACGCGTATGATAATCTCTGGATCGATACCACAATGATTCTGGCGGATTATCTGCCCTGTGGCAACCTTCCGCCGCTGGCTTCCTTCAGGACCGACCGGGTTTTGTTCGGTACAGATTTTCCCAACCTGCCCTATGCCTAGGACCGTGAAATAAAACGGCTTTGCCAACTGGGCATCGGAGATGATGATTTAACCCGGATTTTGGGGTCAAATACGGCCCGATTGTTTGGTATTTCACTCCCGCAACCTTTTGAAAAATCGATTTGAGGTATCGTTATGAAAAAGGAATTCGCATCGATTCGTTACAGCCTGGTAACCAAACTGATTCTGGCCGCCGGTATTGTGCTACTGCTGAGTGTATCCATCTGGGCCTATTTCAATATCAATTATCAGAAAAAACGGGTGATGGAAGATATCATAGATCAGGCCGACAGACTCAGCACCACCATAAAGCTGGGCACCCATTACAGCATGATGCTGAATTCAAGGGATGATATCAACCAGATTATTACCAATATCGGTCGGCAGGCGGAAATCCTGGGTATTCGTATTTATAACAAAGAGGGGCAGATCAAATTTGCCGGCAATATCAATGAAATCGACCGTACGATTGATATTAACGCCGAGCCTTGTTTTATATGTCACAGGGCGGCATTGCCGCTGACGGAACTGGATCTGCCCCAGCGGATACGGATCACCGAATCTGATCAGGGGCAGCGGCGTCTGGGCATTATCACGCCGATCTATAACGAACCCGGCTGTGCAGCCGATGCCTGTCATGTGCATCCGTATGATAAAAAAGTGCTGGGTGTACTCGATGTTGTGATATCCCTGGCCCAGACAGATAAAGAAATCCTGACTTTTGAACGCGGTATTTTTGTTTTGGCCGGATTCGTATTTCTGGCTATATCGGGTTTTATTTTTTTCATCGTATACCGGTTTGTAAAACAACCTATAAATAAATTAGTTGAAAGTACAAAAATGATCGCTCTGGGTGAACACGTCAGCGGGGATAAGTCGGAGGCCAGAGACGAAATAGGTCATTTAAGTACGGCCGTAGGTGAGATGGGCCATGAAATCCGGAGAAAACAGGATGAGCTGAAAAAGCAGAGGGATAAGTATCAGAAATTGTTTGAACTGGTGCCCTGTATCATTACGATTCAGGATCGCAACTATAAACTGCTCCGCTATAACAGTGAATTTGCAGATAAGTTTAATCCGACCCCGGGAGATTTTTGCTACCATGTTTACAAGGGCCGCAATACAAAATGTGAAAATTGTCCGGTGGAAAAAACCTTTAAAAAGGGGGGGTCCCATTATGGGGAGGAACAGGGAATTAATAAAGACGGCAGCACAACGCACTGGGTGGCCAAAACTTCTCCGATCAGAGATTCTGATGGGAAAATTGTTTCGGTGATGGAGGTCTGTCTTGATATTACAAGACGACGGGAGCTTGAAAAAAGCCTGGAACAGTCGGAAAAAAAGTATCATCTGATTTTTAAGCATATTCCCATGCCGGTTTTTGTGCTGGATCTGGAGACATTGAATATTCTTGATTGTAACGACTCTATGGGGGGGGTCTATGGGTATACAAAGGATGAATTAATCAATACATGCTTTCTTGAGCTGTTCAGAACGGCCGACCGGGATCATTATGCCTTTAAGATACTCACATCATCTTTGATTGTTCAGGCCAAGCAAAGATGCCGGAATGGTCGATTTATTATTGTCAATATTCGAATTTCTCCAACTGAATATCAGGGGCAGCGGGTTCTACTGGCCATAACCAGTGACATCACCAAGCGACTGGAAACGGAACAACAGCTTATTCAGGCCGGTAAGATGGCGACCATGGGAGAAATGGCCACAGGCATTGCACACGAGCTGAACCAGCCGCTTTCGGTAATCAAAACAGCCAGTAGTTTTTTTATGAAAAAAATTCGGAAGAGTGAACCGATTAAGCCGGATATCCTGTTGAGCCTTTCAGAAGAGATTGACCACCATGTGGACCGGGCTGTCAAAATAATCAATCATATGCGGCAGTTTGGACGCAAATCAAACCTTCGATTTAAAAAGGTGAAGGTCAACGATGTCTTGAAAAAGGCCATCGAAATTTTCAGCAGGCAGCTCAAACTGCGCGGAATTGATGTAGCCTGGGCCCTTGCAGATGAGCTGCCGCCCGTTATGGGAGAGCCCAACAGGTTGGAACAGATTTTTATCAATCTTTTGATTAACGCCCGAGATGCGATCGAAGACCGCTGGTCCGATGCCATGGTGGACAATTTGCTGGAGCTTCCACCTGAGAAGCGTAGAATAACGATTGGAAGCAACCTGAAAGACAATATGGTTCATGTAAGTATCGAAGATACCGGCAAGGGCGTATCTCCGGAGATCAGGGATAAAATTTTTGAACCTTTTTTTACAACTAAAGAGGTCGGCAAAGGTACCGGCCTGGGGCTTTCCATCAGCTACAGTATTGTCAGGGACTGCCACGGCGATATCGAAATAATGAAAGGTAAACACGGCGGGGCCTGTTTTATGATTCGATTGCCGGCTGTGGAAATTAAATCGCAAAAAAACAACAGATAAACGATATAGGAAATCGGTGTGGTTTTCTCACAAAATTGTAATTTGCACATTGAATAAAAAGTTATTTTTAGGTATCATATCAAATTTAGTGCATCAAAGAGCAGGGCTTAGAATTACGGGAAAATGCTTTGTTTTAATGGGATACGGTGAATTGAGACCGGGTGTAATTTCGGGATTTTTTCGGTTTCCACGGACCTTACAGGAAGGAGATTGAATTAATGGAGAATTCAAGTGCCTGGGACTGGGCAATGGACAAACGCCTGGTCGCCGATATCGGCAAATGGCGAAAAATATTTGAATGGGTCGAAGAACCGTATGCCAGCCCGGATGGAGAGAAACTTGCCGCGATAGTAAAGACCGGTGAGATGGAGTATGGCGCGTGCGTAAATGGCCGGGCCTGGGAAACCAGTTTTGATAAAATCTGGTACTTGAGATTTACACCGGACAACCGGGTTGCTGCGATTGTATCGGATGCGGGGATGTGGACCATTGCCGTGGATGGTGTCACCTGGGAAAATAGGTTTGAATATGTCTGGGACTCCCGTTTCAGCATTGACGGCCGGCATGTGGGGGCGGCTGTTCAAAAAGGCCGAAAATATTATGCGGCCTGCAATGACAGGCCCTGGGGTGAGGGGTTTTTCAATATCAATAATTTTACACTGGCCCCGGACGGGGGGAAAACCGCAGCGGTGGTCCAGACAGTGGATTTTAAGGAAGGGGAAATATTCAAATTCAAAGAGGGCTGCTTTTCAGTGGCTGTGGACGGTTGTGCATGGGAGAATAATTTCGTGAATGTATGGGAAATCGCCTTCAGCCCGGACAACTCGCATGTGGCCGCGGAGGTCAGAACCTCCCTGTACGATTATACCATCGCAGTGGACGGTATTACCTGGGATACCAGCTTTTCTTCGGTCTGGAAACCCCTGTTTGCAGCTGATGGCGGCAGCATTACCGCGCCGGTCCGACTGCCCGGCGGATGGACGCTGGCCATAGATGGAAAACAGGCCTGGGACCGGACTTTCACCCAGCTCCTGCATCATCTCTACAGCCCGGACGGCAAAAAGATTGCCGCCATTGTATCCCCCCGCTACGGTCGCTGGACCATGGCTCTGGACGGCAGCCTCTGGTCCACTACATTCGGCGGGTTGGTGACGGACCCTGTGTTTTGTGCAGACGGCAGCCGTCTGGCCTGTTTGGGCAAGGAAGGTGAAAAGTGGACGGTTGTTGTGGACGACCAGCCGTGGGATGTCGATTTTGACATGATATGGCAGCCGGTGTTCAGTCCTGATGGACATCATGTCGCGGTCAAGGCGGAAAAAGATGGGAACTTTGTGCTTGTAGTCAATGGCCGGGTTCTCAATCAGGCGTATGATTGCATGTGGGAGCCGGTCTTCAGTCCGGACGGTAAAAAAATTCTGGTCCGGGCCATACAGGGAGGGGTCGAGGCCGGTAAATATTATCGACAGGTTATCCCGTTAACAGAAATTATCGGTTGAAAGGAGTGTTGCGTCATGCATGATATCTATATTTTTGTATCGGGCCCCCTGGTGTGGATGGCTTTTATGCTATTTATCGGCGGAAGTGTATATCAGCTCATCTCAAGGGCCATGCTGGCCAGTAAAAAGGACCAGGTGGTCTATTCCTACATGAGTCTCTTCTTTGCGCTGCGATCCATTTTTCACTGGATCATCCCGTTCGGCAGCGTGAACTCCAGAAGTAAACCGGTTTTTACCATTGCGACCTTTATTTTCCATCTATGTCTTATTCTGGTACCGGTTTTTCTTTTTGCCCATGCCGCATTGATCAAGGAATCCTGGGGGATAAGCTGGTGGTTCATATCGGATACGGCTGCGGACATGATGACGGTTCTGGTTATCCTGGTCTGTCTTTTTTTTCTAGGGCGGCGACTGTTCCTGCGTGATGTAAAATACCTGACCTCAACCTCGGATTATATGATTCTGGGCCTGGTGGCGGCCCCCTTTATCACCGGGTTTTGGGTATATCACCAGTGGCCCGGATACACGGTTATGATGATTGCCCATATGCTTGCAGGGGAGATTTTGCTGGCCGCCATTCCTTTTACCAAATTAAGTCACATGCTGTTTTTTCCGTTTACCCGCGGTTATATCGGGTCGGAATTCGGTGCTGTCCGGCATGCCAGGGACTGGTAATCCAAAGAAAATGAATACTGAAAATTG
>CAZFXX010000040.1:0-15538 GCA_964522985.1 uncultured Desulfobacteraceae bacterium | reverse complement strand
GCAAAAAAAGATACCCTGGTTGCACACGGTGTGCTGGATGATGATATATACAGCCTCGAACTCGATGTTGTGTTCAGCATGCCTGAATTGGAGATCCTGTCCATAAAGGGCCTTTGGCACCGCTGGACCACTCCGGAATGCCCCAGGGCCAACCCGTTTTTGCAGACGGCCGTAGGATTCACGGTATATGATGTGGATTTCAATCAGAAAGTCCACAAAATAGTTAGCCGCAAAGCCTGTCGCCACTATGCCAACCTGCTGCTGGAATGCGGCCACAGCGCTAATGAGGCCATGCAGGTGATCCAATACAAGGCGGCGTTGGCGAAAAATCCTGAGCTGAGTTTTGAGGCATTTTTGCAAAAGGTACCGGATGATATGACTGCCGGGACAAAGGTCCCCCCGGTAACCGGCACCACGACCGGCGTCCCTGAAAAAGAAAAGACGGTCATTGTTGCCAAACCAGTGGATCTGTCTGCAAAAAACGATTTTTCCGAGGGCTTTTATATTGATCTGCATATGCACACTTCTCCGGCCTCCCCCTGCAGTTCCGCCCCTGTTGATGCTTTAATTGAAGAGGCGAGGCGTATTGGACTAAACGGAATTTGCCTGACGGACCACAACTATGTCTGGGGGGCAGACCAGGTGGAGAAACTGCGCCAAAAACACGGATTTCTGATCCTTCGGGGCAATGAAATCACCACAGACCAGGGTGATGTACTGGTTTTTGGACTGGAAAAAGATATTAAGGGGATCATTCGCTTAGAGGAGCTGAGAAAGGAGGCCCAAAAGGTTGACGCTTTTATGATTGTGGCCCATCCGTTTCGCGGTTTTCTGATTTTTGGGGCCAGTCAGGTTGGTTTGACGCCGGAAAAAGCCATGCAGCGGCCTCTTTTTAAACTGGTGGACGGTATCGAAGTCATGAACGGCAAAGTTACCGAAAAAGAGAACCACTTTGCCGCACAGGTTGCATCCGGGCTGGGACTTTCGGTGACCGGTGGAAGCGACGCCCACGAGGTGGATGAAGTGGGTAAATACGCCACCTGCTTTCCAGGTGTGATAAAAGATGAAAAAGACCTGCTCGCCGTATTGAAAAACAGCACATATTCACCTGTTGCTTTCAGAAAGCTTAACAACCGGCAATTGGAAAATTGAAGTTATAAATTATTAAGGTAGCGCCAGGATACAAAAGGAGAAAAAGTTATGGATCAAACTGTTGACTGGGAAAAACTGATTCGCAGGATGGAACTTCTGATGCGGCTCAAATCTTTTCCGGTGGGATTTAAAATGCTGGAAAAGAAGGAAGAACTGGACAACATCCCGTTTATGCGGCCCAACTCAGGCAAGGTTACGCTCTGCCAGTTGATTACAAAGGTACGCAACTTTGACTGGACCGTGGGTGCCGTACTGGAGGACTTTCTGTCTCCTGTATGCCCCTCTATGATTGGCCTTACCGAAATTCCCGAATTTGGATTCGGGGACGGCACCTTTCGATCCATCGTATGGGTCAAGACCAAGGAAGACGGGAAAAAATATGAAAATGGCATTCCCCGTCTGCCCGTGGGCAAATACGAGGCCGTGGCCATGGCCCCCATAGTTTATAATCCCTTTGATCCGGACATTATTCTGATTTATGCCAACCCGGCCCAGATGATGCTGCTGATCAACTCTCTCCAGTTTGAGGACTATGAGGTAATGCAGTTTTTCTGTGTAGGCGAATCCTCCTGCGCAGATGCCATTGCCCGCTGTTATCTCAGCGGTAAACCCTCGTTATCCATCCCATGCTACGGGGAACGCCGCTATGGACACGCCCAGGATGAAGATCTGGTCATGGCAATTCCGGCTGGCATGATGGAAAAAGCCCTCAAGGGTATGGAATCCCTCTACCGCCGGGGCATCCGCTATCCCATCAGTTTTGCAGGGGCTGAACAGGACCTGGGCAGTGCCTTTCCCATGTCCTACGGCGGGCTGGATCAGCTCAAGGGTTTGAAAGGGGACGATAACCGCCTGCTGCTGGGGATCACCGGCGGTATTGCCGGCGGGAAAACGTCTGTGGCCAACATGCTTGAGGAACTGGGGGCACCCATTATCGATTTTGATGTGATCTCACGGGACGTGGTGGAACCGGGCAAACAGGCATGGAAGGAGATCGTGGCTTTTTTTGGCGAACAGGTCCTGCAGGAAGATCGTACTCTGGACCGTCAGAAGCTGTCTGATATTGTTTTCAACGATATGGTCAAACGTAAGAAACTGGAAAGTTTTATTCACCCCCAGATCGCCGTGGAATTTTCCCGGCAGGTCCAGGAGATTGCCGCCGAAAAACCAGGCGCCATCATTCAGGTGGTGGTACCGCTGATGATTGAAGTTAACTTGCAGTATATGATGGACAAGCTGGTGGTGGTCTACGTGCCTGAAAAGACCCAAATAAAACGGCTGGCCAAACGCGACAACATCACCGAGGAAGCAGCGGCCAACATCCTGGCTTCCCAGCTTTCCATCGAAGAAAAAGTCACATATGCCGACCATGTGATCAGCAACGAAGGCACACTCGAAGAAACACGCAGACACGTGGAAGAACTATGGGCCACGTTGCAGCAGTTCCAGAAAGACAGGAAGAAGTAAGGGTAATGGAAACACTCGAAAAAGCTTAATTAGGTGACAAAAGGACCTTTCAAAAAATACAATGGTAAGCCTTATTATATTTTTTTTTATCGATCCAAACACTATTCCGGCCTTTCCCACCGGTATGAGTATACCGCCTACCTTGCTCAAATGCCGGTAGTGTTTTTGATTTCCACTGATCGGTACTGCTGTTTTTAAAGCGAAAGGTCACCTGCCCGTTTTCGAGCTTTTCGATGCGGTTGTTGGTGATGGCTACCCTGTAGATATAGGGCGCCAGATATTTTAACGCGGTGTTGCCGTTTCCGATCGGTTTGCAATGGGCCACCCACTTTTTCCCCCAGCCACTGGCAGGTAACCGGTCGAAAAGATCCGTTTTTTTCATCGTATCACGGAGCTTGGCGCGAAAGATAGGTGACAGTGACTCAACGGGGACAAAGAATTCAGTGGCCGAAGGTAGCCATTGGCTGGGATCAGGCGACCGTGCTGGTACTGCGGTTCCATTTTTTAAGGTTTTTACCATACAGAAAATAATTTCGCAGATTGTCTTCGGTAATTTTGCCGGAGAATTTGTTGAAATGGTCGCACAACTGGCGCACATTGCGCTAAGCGCTTGGTTCAACATTAATTTAGTTGTGACCGTTCTGCACAATGGCCATTGATAACAGGAGAAAGGGTTTGCAGAAAAAAACAGAACAGAAAAATAATGATTACATGAAAATAATAGAGCGGGTCTGTATCAAGATAAATCATCGGGAAATTCTCGACCTGCTCATAAAAAACAATATCAAGGTAACCGGTGAAACCGTTTTTTTTAGCCGCGATCAGGTCATGGCCAGGGTTGCGGAAGCACCGCAAAAATTTACCCTGCACGCCCGCAATTCAGAATATGATATGAACATCGGAGGCGACAATACTGAATACGGTGCAGGCTACGGCTGCCCAGCTATTATAGGACCTGACGGCAAACGAAGAAATGCCCGTTTTGACGATTATCTCAATTTTCTTAAACTGGTTCACCAGTGCGAACATTTTAAACTCAACGGCGGTATCCTGGTACAGCCCGAAGAACTTCGGCCGGATCATGTCCACGCGGTGATGACCTATGCGGCGCTGCGCTACTCCGACAAGGCCCTTCTCGGAATGTCGGGCCGGGCCAAGGATGTGCAAAAAATAATGGATCTGGCCGGGATTGTATTCGGCGGCATGGAACAGCTGATTAAAAAGCCGAGGGTTTTAACCCTGGTAAACACCCTGAGCCCACTTCAGATAGATGCCGCAGCACTCGACACGATTAAGGTCTGCACGTGCTATCGCCAGCCGGTTATCATTTCTCCGGGACCCATGGCCGGGGCTACCGGACCGGTTACACTAGCCGGTAACATTGCACTCGGAAACGCCGAAGCCCTGGCCGGTATCGCCATATGCCAGATGCTGCAGCCGGGCACGCCGGTTGTTTACGGCCTGCAGGCTGCAAGCTCCGATTTAAAGACCGCCGGTATTACCATCGGTACGCCGGATTTTGTTCTGGAGGCGTCCTGGTGCGCCCGGATGGCAAAATATTACCAACTGCCCTGCAGGGGCGGCGGCTGCAGCAGCGACGCCCAGATCCTTTCCGTTCAAAGTGGATATGAAAGCATGCTTCAGATGTTTGCGGCCTGTCAGGAAAAAATCAACCTGATCCTGCATGCTGCAGGCATCCTGGACGGATACGGCGCCATGTCCTATGAGAAGTTTTTTGTTGATCTGGAAATTATTGGAATGATCCGGCATTACCTGAAAGGGGTTCGGGTAGACGAGGATTCCCTGGCCCTGGACACCATTGCTCAGGTCGGTCCGGGCGGAGAATACCTTACCTGCCGGCACACCCTTGAAAATTGTCGAAAAATTCCGTGGCAACCTGAGATCAGCGCCCGCAACCTGCAACACGGATCTGACTTCAACGCGCAAATTCTGATGAATATCCAGACGAAAAAAAAGAAAATGCTAAGCGGGTATCATCATCCGGACCTGGATTTCGACATCAAAACCCGACTGGACAAGTATCTGGCGGATCTTGGCATCGGATTGGGGTTTATGAAATAGTTTGGCGTTATCAATCCACAATTAAAGTTATAAATCAAGGAGATAAACCATGTATCAGAACAGAGATATGGGCATTAATTACATTAAGACCCGAAAAAATCACGTATGTTACGGCATGGGTATCGGCATCATGGTGCTTGACGATGCCTACCCGGGCTTTCCCGGGGATGTCAGAAATGCCAGTGCGTTTCCCTATCCGGTGCAATACGAAATCGTCGAAGGGGTGGACAACTACACCCTGGTTTGGGAGCAGGATAAATCCCCCTGCCGGGTGCCTATTTTGCAGGCGGCTAAAAAACTGGAGCGGATGGGCTGCAGAGCTGTTGCCGCCGAATGCGGGTACTTTGCCTATTTTCAGAAAGATGTGGCCGGATACGTGGATGTGCCGGTTTTTATGTCAAGCCTGCTTCAGGTGCCGTTTGTTCAGCAGATCATCGGTCCGAAAAAAAAGGTGGGTATTGTCTGCGCCCAGAAGCGCTTTCTTACCGAAATCCATCTGAAAAACGTGGGCATCGATCCGGATTCCAACATTGTCATTGCAGGGGCCTTGGATGAATATTACTGCAGGGAATTCGACAATCTATGGGACCCTGAAAAGCGTCCGGAGTGCCCCGAGGTGTACTATGATAAGGCCGAAGACCAGATGATTCGCACCTGTGTTGATTTCGTCAAGACCAATCCAGGCATCGGGGCCATCATGCTTGAATGCACCGGCATGCAACCTTTTGCACGGGCTGTGCAGCGTGCACTGGATCTGCCCGTATTCAGTTGGGGTACCCTGCTGGATTACGCCTTTTCGGTTGTGGCGCATCGGGATTACTACGGGCATGTGTAATTTGAGAGTACTAAAAATAAAATACTGGATATTTCTCTGGAGAAGATGCAATTTTTGATCAAAATTGTCATCAGCGTGATTGTGATTCTTGCCGTTGCGGCAATCGCAAAGAAACTGCCGTCCATTGCCGGTCTGATCGCAGCTATGCCGCCTACCGGGGCTCTTGTCCTGGTGTGGATATATCTGGAAAGCAACGGCGATCCGAGTATTATGCAGGATTTTGCTAAAAGCGCCCTCTGGGGAATTCTGCCCAGCATGCTTTTTTTATCGTTGCCTTCCTCTGCTTCAAAAGAAATTTTTCTTTGCCCATGGTCCTTATTTCAAGCGTTGGCGTCTGGCTTGTCGCAGCGTTTATCCATTTTAAGTTGACAAAATGAGAAAAGAGTATGATTTTGAAAAAAATTCAAGGTTTTAAAAACCCACATGTAAAGCACTAAAAAAAAACAGGCCGGGCAAATCGGTATTTCGTATCAGGGTTTGATAAATCTGTATTTAGGCGGTTAAAAATTATTTTTGTGTATTTTATATTTCAATATGGATTGTTTCTGAACAACTGACCGGACTTGGGGAGGACAAATGGAAAATTATATTATACGATGTGCCGCATGCGGCACCAGAAACAAAATTCCGGCGGATAAGGCGGGTGTTGCCGGCAAGTGCGGTAAGTGCGGTGCACTGCTTAAAACAGATGATTTACTGACAGATAAACCCGTGGTTATTACCGACGCCGATTTTGACAGCCGGGTGCTGAAGTCTCCGCTGCCTGTTCTGGTGGATTGCTGGGCACCCTGGTGCGGGCCATGTAAAATGATCGGTCCGGTGATGGAACAGCTTGCCGGACAATGGCGGGGCCGGGTAAGAATATGTAAACTGAACGTGGATGAAAATCAGAAAACAGCGGCCATGTTTCAGATTAGAAATATCCCCACCATGTTGATATTTGATGGTGGCAGGCGTAAAGATACCTTGGTCGGGGCCCTGCCCAAACAACAGATTGTCCAGGCAATGAAGCGGTTCTTATAAGCATTTAAAAAACCGGGGTGCGTTTTTTCCATAAAGCAGAATCGTCATGGATCCATGCATACTGCTGGCAGATCGGATTGAGGAGACCCTTAACCGGGGGATTCAGGTTAATTTTGACACCTGTCATTTTATAGATTCAACTTTTGGGTGTACTTCCATCAAAGCGCTTGACGGTGTTGTCCGTAATGCAGGGGATTGTGAACGGGATGCGTTGCTGGACCTTCTTTTTTCCCCGGATGAGGCTGTTCAGATCAAGATAGAAGACCTTCTGACGGTGTATCCTTTTCAAAAAAAAGATGAAGCCAAAATAGCCGCACAGCTTGTCTGCAGAAATCTTATACCCCCATTCAGTTTTTCGGAATATCATCAAACACTGACAATTAAAATGCCTGACTTTTGTGCCGGTCTGTTTGTGGTCCGGCTGAAAATTTGGAAAAAATTGAATCGTAACTTGTCCGGTGTTATCTGTCGATCATTGACTGGAGATCTTCGAAAACAGGTGATGGTCGGATTGCGTAACAGCCGATTTGAACAGACCCGGGACCGGGTTGATTTCTTGTCCTGTTTAATTGCAAAAACAGCGGAGAATAGACGGGAGTTTAGGATCTGTTTTGATTTCTTGCTGATATTTTTTGATGCGCTTGAACCCGGCACGGATATCTATAATGCCTTGAGAGATAAAAAAAAGTTTTATTTCCGACAGCTACAGGCGGCCAGGAAATACGCGTCTGATTTAAGAAAAAGCAACATGGAAACCATGATGCTTAGAGGACTGCAATGCCCCTCGTTTAACATCGCAACTATCCATCGCAATATGAAAACGATAGATCGCATAAGCCGCATATGTTTTGGTCGCAGTGAGTATTTCGAAACCGCAGGGGGTGTTTCATGCGGCGGTCGTTTGGAAACCAATGACCTTCACACAATTGTAGACCTGCTTTCATAAGGGGTTTGCGGTTCCCGCCTGATTTTCCGAACCTACCCCGGTGTAAGGGTTGGAAGATGCCACCGGGCCAGGCAAAGGCGCGAAGGTTTTTATAAATTATATCTATTTTGTCTTGCGGCATTGGATTGGTGTGATTATAGTATTCGGTCAAAGTTAAATTCAAATACGTTCTGCCATGGAGAATCGCCGTATGAAGTTTTGGCCTGTTTTATTTTCAATTTGCCTGGTAGTGCTGTTTTGTCAAGGAAGTAGCGCCGGCGAGCAGATTGATCCGCACCGGAATCTGCCTCCTGATCTTGAAAATATTATTGCCCGGGTTGAAGCCCGGTATGCGGCAAGTGGCTTTTCGGGAACCTTTAAACAGGTTTCGACATTAAAGGCGATGCAGATAACGGATCATGCCTCCGGAAAAATATTTGTTAAACGGCCGGGAAAGATGCGGTGGGTGTATGAACGGCCCGAAAAGCAGATAATCATCAGTGACGGTGTAACGCTGTGGATTTACCGGCCGGATGATAATCAGGTCATGGTGGGCAAAGCGCCGGAATTTTTCGGAAAAGGCCGGGGCGCTGTTTTTCTGTCCGACATGAAACATATCAGGGAACAGTTTTCGATTTTCTTGGAAGCACCGGACGGCAACGTTGATTATGTGCTGAAGCTGGTTCCGATGGAAAAGAATTTTGATCTGTCCAGAATCTACCTGACGATTTCAAAAAGTAGATTTGAGATTAAAAGGATCACGATTTATAACGAATACGAGGATGAAACCAGGATCGATCTGACGGATATCGAATTTGCGACGGACATGGATGACAAACTCTTTCAACTCGATATCCCCGAAGGGGTTGATATCCTACAATTTGATGAATAAGTGATTAAAGAGGAAAAAATGAAAGATAAGATCAGAAAATTATTAAAAAAACGCAATGCCGTCATGCTGGCCCATAATTATCAGCCCCGGGAAATTCAGGACCTGGCGGATTTTTGCGGCGATTCTTTGGAATTAAGCATCAAGGCGTCGCGCACTGATGCGGATGTCATCCTGTTTTGCGGGGTGAATTTCATGGCCGAAACAGCGTCTGTCCTCTCTCCGCAAAAAATTGTGCTGCTGCCCAATCATGATGCCGGATGTCCCATGGCCGACATGATAACACCTGAAGCGCTAAGGGCACGTCTTGCGGAACTTGGCCCTATGCCGGTGGTCACCTATGTGAATTCTCCGGCGTCGGTCAAGGCTCTGTCCACGATCTGCTGCACCTCGGCCAACGCCATTTCGGTCGTTAACAGTCTGGACGATAACGCGGTTTTGATGACGCCCGATCGCAATCTGGCCCGCAATACAGCTGTTCATACGGAAAAGAAGATCCATGTATGGGACGGATGCTGCCCGATTCACGATCTGCTGACACCTGAGGATATTGAAAAAGCCAGGCAGACACATCCTTTTGCCGTGGTCATGGCCCACCCGGAATGCCGGCCCGAAGTGGTTGCCATGGCGGATGCGGCACTCAGTACATCCGGTATGATCCGGTTTGCCAAAGACTCTGATAAGACCGAATTTATCATGGCCACCGAAACAGGCATGCTCTACCCGCTTCAAAAGGCGAATCCGGGTAAGCAGTTTTATGCCGCCTCAGAGCGCATGATATGCACCGATATGAAAAAAATTACCCTTGCAGATATTGTCCGCTGCCTTGAAAATATGGAAGGACAGGTCAAGGTACCCGAGGATGTCCGGGAGCCTGCACTGCAGGCGGTTCAGCGGATGATTGATCTGTCAATTTGATTCCGGATTTCCGGCAAAGGGCTGGTCTCTGTTAAAATCGGGCATAAAATCCTCGTCACTGGATTCGGGCTGGACGTAGGCTTTTTTAAATCCCAGTTCTTCGATGTGTCGGCAGATCCGTTCATATCCCCTCATATCCACACCTTGGGTAAATATGCCGCGGTCATGGCATAAAGGGGTCGGGCGAAACTGGCTCATGATGGAAATGGGCAGATCCGGGCCGAATTTTCTGTGTAAATGTTCGATCACCTTCAGGCTGTTGTCGGTCCGACCCGGCATTACCAAGTGCCGGACCATAACGCCCCGGCATGCCGTCTTACTCCCTGTGGGATCCCATGGGGTGAGAAATCCCTTTGCATCCAGCATATGGGCGAGCGCCTCTGTGGCGATTTCCGGGTAATGCCGATCATGCATGCTAAGGTGTGCCAGATCCGGATCGGCAAATTTGAAATCCGGCAGGAAAATGTCGATAAGTTCAGCGGCCTGATCAATCATATCCGGCAGGGCATACCCGGAGCAATTATAAATAAAAGGGATAGTGACACCGCTGTCGCGCAGGTGCAGACAGAGTTCCCGGATATGGGGCCAGAAATGATCCGGGGTGACAAAGTTTAAGTTATGAACTCCTTTGTCAACAAGGGCTGAGGCAATTTCAAACAGCTCCTGCGATGTAACCGTGAATCCTGTACTTTCCAATGAAATCTGATAGTTCTGACAGAAAAAACAGCGGCAGGCGCATCCGCTGAAAAAGATGGTGCCGGAACCTTTTCTTCCTGTAAATGAGGGCTCCTCGCCAAAATGACGGCAGGCCGAGGCAATTTTGCACTGTGCGGTCTGGCCGCAGAAACCCGTCTCTCCGGCCGTGCGATGGGCATGGCACTGCCGGGGACACAGGTCGCATTCGGTGTAGGAATCTTTAACCATAAATCGGATTGTCGCAGGCGTTATGCATTGACCATTTCGTCGGGAATATCGGCATTGGTGTAGACTTTTTGGACATCATCACAGTCTTCAAGGTTGTCCATCAGGCGGATCATCTGTTCCGCCTCTTTGTCTTTCAGCGTAGTTGTGTTTTGTGGTAACATGGTGAGCTCGGCATTTTCATAGGTGATATCGGCATCATCCAGAGCGGATTTGACTGTTTCAAAATCTTCGGGGGCCGTAATGACCTCGAAGATATCTCCGTCCTCGCGAATATCCTCCGCACCGGCCTCAAGTGCGTGTTCCATGATGGTGTCTTCATCGGTGGTTGCGCTGGGAACGGCAAAGTATCCTTTTTTGTCAAACATATAGGCAACACATCCATTTGAGCCCAGGTTCCCGCCGGCTTTGCTGAAGATATGCCGGATATCGGCAACGGCCCTATTTTTGTTGTCTGTCACGGATTCCAGATATACAGCGGCCCCGCCTGGGCCGTAGCCTTCATAAGTGGTCTCTTCATAGGTGACGCCTTCCAGTTCGCCGGTTCCTTTTTTAACGGCCCTTTCGATATTATCCTTGGGCATATTTTCACTTTTAGCGGTGGCAATGGCAGTCCTGAGACGCGGATTGGCTGCCGGGTCTCCACCCCCTGAACGCGCGGCAATGGTGATTTCCTTGATCAGTTTGGTAAAGATTTTTCCCCTTCTGGCGTCCGCAGCTCCCTTTTTGTACTTGATGGTTGACCATTTATTGTGTCCTGACATGCTTCCTCCTATTTTTTATGTAAGCCGACAATAAAAATTTCTTTACTGGTCTTGCGGCTGCTCTGCGGTTTTATTATTTTACAATTTTTAAACGATGCTTTTACTAAATCCATAAAATTATTAAAATCCGGGCCCTGAAAAATTTTGCAGACAAAAGAACCGCCGGGCAAAAGCCTGCTTGTGGCGATATTCAGGGCTGCCTCACTAAGGGTGAAAGATCGAGCGGCATCGACGTTTTTATTGCCCGTGGTCGCCGGGGCCATGTCGCTCAAAACAACATCAAAGCTATCTCCAATGGATTCGGACAGCGGAGCCTCAAGCGCTAGAATATCGCCTGTATAAATTCGGACATGGGACGGCAGGTTTTCAGTGACCGTTTTCAGGTCGATGCCGATTACGCTACCCCCCGGGCCGGTTATCTGAGCCGCATAAACCAGCCATGACCCGGGATAGCATCCCAGGTCAAGCACCCGGGCGCCTTTTTTGATAAGCTTATGTTTACCCTGGATTTCCTGAAGTTTATAAACCGAACGGGCAGGATATTTTTCTTTTCTGGCCTTGCGGGTAAAATGATCTTCCCATTGATTTCGTTTTATTTTCGTATGCTTCATATCTTTAAGTGTCTGTAAGGTCAAGGCGTAACTTGATTGAGTATTGATAAATCAACGTGATCAGAACAGCACTTCAATAGCCTGGCTGACGTTTTTAATACCGATCATTTCCATATTTTTAGTTGCACTGACGCGTTTTAAGTTGTTTCCAGGGATAAGGCATCGGGTAAATCCCATTTTATGTGATTCGGCAATCCGGGTTTCAACCTGACCAATGGCCCGGACTTCACCGGTTAATCCGACCTCCCCCATTGTTATGGTGCCCTCGGGGATGGGCCGGTCCAGAAAACTGGAAGCGATGCCGCAGACAATGCCCAGATCTACTGCCGGTTCGTCAACCCTTACGCCGCCGGCGACATTCATAAAAACATCATGCCCCATCAGGTGGAGGCCCAGTTTTTTTTCCATGACCGCCACCAGCAGTGCCACCCGATTATGATCAAGGCCTAAAATGGTCCGACGCGGCATGCCCAGGCTGGCGCTGCTGACCAAGGCCTGTAGTTCAATCAGAATTGGACGCGTGCCTTCCATGCTGGCCGTAACTACCGAACCCGGTGCGCTGGTAGGTCTCTCGGCAAGGAATACGGCAGATGGGTTCGTCACTTGTTCCAGCCCGGTTTCCTTCATTTCAAATACACCGATTTCATTGGTGGAACCGAAACGGTTTTTAACCGCCCGCAGGATTCGAAATATATGATTGCGGTCTCCTTCAAAATACAAAACCGTGTCTACCATGTGCTCCAGGAGTCTGGGACCGGCAATAGAACCATCTTTGGTAACATGACCCACCAGAAAAGTCGATATACCGCTTTTTTTGGACATGAGCATCAGCCGCATCGCGGATTCCCGGACCTGGCTGACGCTTCCGGGTGCAGATGTCAGGTCGCTGTTGTACATGGTTTGGATTGAATCGATGACGAGAACATCCGGTTTGAAAGAGGACACCATGGTCAGAATCGCTTCCAGATCGACCTCGGAAACCACCAGCAGGTTTGAACTATTGGTAGACAGACGTGTGCTGCGAAGGTGGATCTGTGGAATGGATTCCTCGCCTGATACGTAAAGGACCTTACGGTTGGCCCGGGCAAGACCGTACAGGGCCTGCAGCATCAGGGTGGATTTGCCGATGCCCGGATCACCGCCTATAAGAACCAGGGAACCGTTGACAAGACCGCCACCCAGAACCCTGTCAAATTCGGCAATGCCTGTGAAAAGACGCTGTTCATTTCCAGGTTGAATCGAATCGATGGGAACGGGTTTGGTTTGTAAAGAAGCAAGACCCATGCCTGCATGACGATCGGATCCGCCGATTTCTTTTTCCTCAACCAAGGTATCCCATTGCCCACAATCCGGGCATTTGCCCATCCATTTAGGGGCCTGATACCCGCAATTCTGACAGCAGAAAATAGTTTTGGTTGCTTTTTTTAAAATATCGACCTGCACCGATTTGGATAGAATTATAAACGTTATTAATTGACAATTCACTCTATAGCATGCCATTTTACCAGGATCAAGCAAAGCAGTATGAAATAAAGACTGTCCGGCGTAATTTTTTGCTCACGCAAAGCCGAAAAGCTCGCAAAGAAAAAGAAGGAATTAAATCATTATGTTGCATTCTAAAACAACTACCATGCGTGGTCTTGTATTCACAGCTTGTATTCTCTGTGTCCTGGTTTTGTCCCCCTGTACCATGGCCATCTGTGCCGACAGCCATGGTGAAAAGTTTGATTCCCTGCAGAAAAGGCTTGTTAAAGATGGTTTTGACCCGGAAAAACTCAAGGCACTGTACGACCGTTCCGACGTTTTTTTTGATCCAGGGACGGTCGCTCGATTTTTTGTCCACAGCGAAGCGCGCCTGAATTATGATCAGTTTGCCGGCCGGCGTTTAATCGCTAAAGCCCAAAAATATATGCTTGATTACCAGCGTGAACTTGAAAATGCGGAAAAAGGATATGGTGTGGATCCGGAAATAGTAACAGCCATATTCTTGGTTGAAACCAAGCTGGGTACCTATCTGGGCAGCAGACAAATTCTAAATACGCTGTCTACCATGGCGGCATTGACGGATCCGGGATTGCGAAACGTGCTGTGGGGGCAGATTCCTTCAAATCGGCGTATCACCCGTCAAAAATTTGAAAAAAAGGCAGACCGGCGGTCTGTCTGGGCCTATCTGGAACTCCAGGCACTGCTCAAATATGCCGATCGTGAGGGACTCGATTCCGCTGTAATACATGGTTCATATGCCGGGGCCATGGGAATTCCCCAGTTTATGCCGAGTAATATCATTGCTTATGCACGTGACGGCAACGGCGATGGAAAGATTGATCTTTTCGATCATGCCGATGCCATTGCCAGTGCGGCAAGTTATCTGAAACATTACGGCTGGCGGCCCGGTATTGACGAAAAAAATGCCTTTAAAGTGATTTATCACTACAACCACAGCGCCCCTTATGTTAAGACAATTCTGAAAATAGCGACACTTCTGAAGGATTGAAAATGGATATTCGTACCGCGCTTATATTCGTTGGGATGTGTGTCCCTTTTATTGCCTTGACCATCTGGGCGACAGTGAACGCCGCCCGCAAGGATTTTGGTTCCATGGGGCGCAAAACCCTTTGGATGGGGGTGGCGGCGATTCCGTTTGTCGGCTTTATTGTTTACCTTATTTTTGGGTTCAGAAAAGGACGAATCGTTGAATAAACTTGAAGGTAGAAGACTGAAGGTAGAAGGTAAAAGGTTGTTTAGGTTGAAGAGGGAAAGGCATTCTGCCTATTTTACCTTCAGCCTAAATTATAGCCTATAGTCCATGGAAATTATTTCGCTTGAAAAAATTCGACATGCCTTGCAAGCGCGAGAGGCACTGAACCTGTCACCTCTGGCAACGTTAACGCGAAGCGCCAGACGTAGGATTGCAGAAAAGGATCTTGTGGACGGATATCGACAGGATTTTTCAGTGGATGTGGACCGGATCCTTCATTCGCTGGCCTATACGCGCTATATCGACAAAACGCAGGTTTTTTACCTGATTCGCAATGATCATATTACCCACCGGGTCCTGCATGTGCAACTGGTATCCAAGATCGCCAGGACCATCGGCCGGTTTCTTGGATTGAATGAAGATCTGATCGAGGCGATTGCGCTGGGGCACGATATCGGACATCCACCCTTCGGCCATGACGGCGAGGGGTTTTTATCTAAAATATGCCATGAAAACGGTATCGGGTATTTCACGCACAATGTTCAGAGCGTTGAGTTTCTAGAACGCGTGGAACGTAAGGGAAAAGGTTGGAACCTGTGCCTTCAGACCCTGGACGGGATCTTGTGTCACGATGGCGAAATACATAATCAAAAACTTGAGCCCGAAAGAGATAAGAGCTTTGATATATTAGATAAAGAAATAGAACAAAAACGGCTGGATAAAGGATATGCGCTTGTTCCCATGACTCTGGAGGGGTGCGTGGTGCGGATGGCCGATACCATCAGTTATGTGGGACGCGACATTGAAGATGCCATACGGCTGAAAATGATTAAAAGAGATGATCTGCCCGAAGAAGCAACCAAAAGGCTGGGGCAAACTAACGGCACCATCGTCTATACCCTGGTCACTGATGTCATTCAAAATAGTTTCGGGCGGCCCTGTGTCTCTTTTAGTACGGATGTATCGGAGGCCCTCAAGCGTTTGAAGGCCTTTAATCTGGAATATATTTATTTGAATCCGAAAATAAAAAAGCATTATCAGACCATAAAAAAGTTATTTGAAATGCTGTTTGAAAAATACCTGACGGATATCAGATATCAAAAATCAAATTCTGTGATTTTTTTAAATTATTTACAAAATATGTCGGCGGAATACAAGGCGACCCGGAATCCTGCGGAAATTACCCGGGATTTTATTTCGGGGATGACCGATCACTATTTTTTACAGCAATGCCCCAATAAGTTGGAATCCGA
>CAZFXX010000039.1:0-16142 GCA_964522985.1 uncultured Desulfobacteraceae bacterium | reverse complement strand
TCAAGGTAGGCACCCAGACCCGGGCCACCATGACCCGGGGCAGCGGCATGCAGGCTGCGTATCTGGCCGAGGCCGCGGCCAACCACGCCATGTGGCGATTGCTCAACGAATCCCCTTCAGTCTTTTCCGCTCGCGTGAGCGCAGACGATGACGATGCAGAGGAGAAAGATGACGGGAACATGGAACTTGACCACGATGCGTTGGAACTGGGTAAAAAAAGATTTGTAGGCCTTCGGTTTTTACATGTGGCGATCCCGCAGGGCGCTACAATCGTCAATGCGCAGGTTACCTTTCAAGCCTCCGACGACGATGATCATGATGTGAACCTGACGATTTACGGCCAGGACTCAAACAGCCCCACCCTTTTTGATGACGAAGAAGACGATATCTCAGACCGGCCCAAGACCACCGCATCCGTATCCTGGAACATCGTTGTGAAATGGATAAAAAACAATACGTACCAGACACCTGATTTATCTCCGATCATTCAGGAAATGGTCAATCGGGCGGGGTGGGTCAGTGGCAATGCCATAGCCCTTTTGTTTCAATCCGATGTTTTCGACGAAAAACGCCGGGCCGTGTCCCACGATAAGAACACATCCCAGGCACCGCTGCTGCAGGTGGAGCATGGGGACGCGACCCTTGCTGCCGGCGACGTTTACTATATGCATTCGCTGGCCGGCGGACGCTACGGGTACAAAATCCGGTATCCCACCGACACCACCTTTGCCACCGTCGCCACGGTAGGTGCCATGGATGACAATGTGGTGAACCAGAGCTATGTGCTCCACATCCCCCATGATCCTGAAGTTTGTGACGGCCTCGCGGGCTACTGGCAACTGGACGAAAGCAGCGGCAGTACCTCTGCCTGGGATGCCAGTGGCAACGGAAATCATGGCCAGCTGGTCGACATGGATCCGGCAGCGGACTGGGATGCGGGTCACCTGGAAGGGGCCGTAGACTGTGACGGCACCAATGATCACCTCCGCGTTCCCCATGCGCCCGGCCTTTCACTGATCGACCAGCTGACCGCGGCGGCATGGGTCTATGCCCATCCGGGCAGCCTTTCCGGCTATGACATGGTGCTCAACAAGGGAACGGAAGGAAACAACCAGAATTTCTGGTTCGGCACGGTGGGTGACGAGATCACCTTTGGTTTTTACAATGGGGGGTTCCGGGAATTCAATACCTTCGGCGAAAACCTTGTGACCGATACCTGGTATCACATTGCGGCCAGTTTCGACAATGCCGGCAATATGGTCCGGGTTTACGTAAACGGTTCGGAGGTGGCGAACTGGTCCACGGACCGGGAACCCCTTGTAAATACCGATGATCTGTATATCGGGCGCAGCCAGTATGGCGAATACTGGGACGGCCGCCTGGATGAGGTACGGATTTACAACCGGGCACTATACCCGGCCGAAATCGCTCGCCTCCACGCCCTGACCAGAGGCGGATGTGGATCGTATGCAAACGGTCCGCCGCTCGTCGATGCCGGCCCGGATCAGACCCTTCTTTTACCGGCCGTTGTAACCAGCCTTGACGGAGCGGTGGCAGACGAGGGCCTGCCCGATCCGCCTAACACCGTTACCACCACCTGGACCCAGATCAGCGGTCCGGGAACGGCCACGTTCGACGATGCATCCCTGGTAAATACGGGCGTCCAGTTTTCGACGCCGGGCACCTATGTGCTGCGGTTGACGGCTGACGACGGGGACCTGACCGCCTTTGATGACGTCACCATCGAAAACAGGGGATTGCTCTACGTCGAAAAAAATGAGACGTGGCCTGCCACCGTTTTTTCCGCCTGGCAGGTGGTGGACCTGGGCGGGGCCCCGTTTAACGTGCCGCCCGATGCCGTGCTCGAGGTCGGCATTGCCAACACCGCTAATTTAAATGACCGCCAGGGCGGCGTACGAACGGCCGGCTCTGCCCTGGGCGGACGCCGGTTCCACCTCCATGAAGCGGAAGGCGGCGGGAGCGATGGGGTGGTGATGCATGTCCAGGCCGACAGCCACTCCCGGATAGAATACGCTGCCGAAGATGACTTCATTAAATTCAAGCTGCTGGGCTATTGGACGCTCGGCACCTACGTGGAAACGTTTCACAGCTTCTCGGCAGGGGCCAGCGGTTCATGGCAGGATCACAATCTCGATGCCTACGGCGTGGGTCCCGGTCAGGTGGCCGAGATCGTGGTCGTTAACACCGCCAGTGACAAGGAATTTTTAGCCGGCGTGCGGTCAGACGGCTCGGGACTTGCCAGGACCGTGGATATCCATGAGGCAGAGCCCGGCGGGATCGATGCCTGTACCCTGCTTGTTAAAACCGGCAGTGCCGCCGGGGCGCCGGTCCAGCTGTATGCCGAATCGGATGCTAAGATCGATTTTTACCTGGTGGGCTACTGGAGCACCCCCCCGGCAACATACACCGAGTCCAGCCAGATCCTGGGCTCGCCAGCGGCCGATGCCACCTGGCAGGATGCAGATCTTTCCGGTTTCGGCGTGCCCGGGCACGCCGTCGCCCAGATCACCCTGGCGAACACCAACACCGGTTCTGAAAACCACCAGGGCGTGCGGGCAACGGGATCTTCTCTGGCCCGCACCGTTAATCTTCACGAATCCGAAGGCGGGGGCAGCGATCTTGCCACCCTGCACGTTACCACCGATGACACCGCAACCATCCAATGGTTCCACCAAGACGTCAGCGACAATCATCACTTTCACCTCATGGGTTGGTGGCATTAAACCGCTGCCGCAGGGCATATGCCTTGCGGCATTTTGATAAACCGTGTACAGGTATGGACAAAAACTAACGATTTTTATCAGCAAGGGGAAGGCATGAGCGACAAGAGCGTTGAAACCCCATCTGTCAGAAGAATATTATGGATCCTCTTTTTCTCCGTATTGGGTACGGCGATAATGGTTTATCTGGACGCCTACGAAAATCTTCACCGGTTCATCGGCGAATCTGCGGTTTTTGGCGTTGAGGAATTCATCGTTTTTTTTCCGGCATTTATGGCCATGGGGTTCGTGCTTTATTCAGCCGGGCAAATCAAGGAATTGGAGTCTGAAATAAAAAGACGCCGGGAAACAGAGGAAATGCTTATAGAAAGTGAGAAAAATTTTAAAAATCTGAGCATTACCGATGAGCTGACCGGCCTTTTTAACGTTAGATATTTTTTTGATCGATTAAAAGCGGAAATAGAACGGGCCGACCGTTATTCAAGCCCTTTGTCCCTTGTTTTTGTGGATGTCAACGATTTTAAACATTATAACGACAAATTCGGACACTTAGAGGGCGATCAAGTGCTCAGAAAGATTGCTCAAGCCATTGGGTCCTGTATGCGGGGCGCTGACTCGGCCTATCGCTATGGCGGGGATGAGTTTTTGGGAATCTTGCCCGAAACCCGAGAGCAGGGTGCGACCATCGTCGCGGAAAGGATTAAAAAAATTATCAAAGCACAAAAATTTTTACCCACTCCGGACAAAGCGGTATTTATAACGGTCAGTATCGGGATTGCCGAATATATGCCGGGAGAAAAAAAAGAGGCGTTTGTGAAGCGGGCGGATATGAATATGTACGTTACTAAAAGATAAAGTATCGCATGGATACCCGTTTGAAATTTTAGCATAGTGCCGGTCCCCAAAGGCCACAATCGTTTATAAACTGCCATCAGGCCATTTTCCCAATGGCACCAGGCCTTTAACAGTTGGAATCCAGCGCCTTCCCATCACTCACAATATATTGTATTCAGATAACTAAAATTATACCGCTTGTTGTGTTTTTGTCTTTACAACCCGATTCATTTCTGTTATTAAATTCCAAACTTAGATCAAACGCCATACAACCGTAACTGCCACGGGTAAAAAAATGATCCAAACCTTAACCCCAGGTACCCTAGGTTAAATGAATTTAAGATTTAGCAGGGTAGTTTTTTTTAAAATTTTCTTAAATAATGTTTAACTCCAAAAACAGATACCCCATCGGCATAGATATTACCGATCAAACTATTTACGCCGCACAGTTTAAAAAAACCCGGCAGGGAATATCGGTACGGGAACTGTTCTATCGGGAATTGAACCACGGGCTAACCAATGAGGCCGGGCCGGATGATGCCCTGTACCCCGTACTGAAGGAGATTGCAAAAAACAGAAGATTTAGGGGAAAATGCGTATCCATTCATCTTCCCGCCCGGCATGTTTATAGTTTTCCCATTACGTTTGATATCAAAGATGATGAGTCTATGGAAAATGCAATGGTCCAGGAATGCAGAAGGCACCTTTCCTTTCCATTGGAAGAAGCGGTCATTGACTATCCTTCCATCCTAGATATTTCATCGGGAAGGGGAAAAAAATTCAAGGCCATGATCGTTGCAGTTCACAGGGATAAAATTAAACAGTATATCCATCAGGTAAAACGGGCAGGCCTTGACGTGGAGGCCATAGATTTTAATCTTTCTTCTCTGCTGCGGTTGCATCATTATCTGTATTCCATGACAGAGGATCCACTTATTTTATGCAATATCGGGTACAAGCAAACCATGATTGCCGTTGTTACCCAAAACAACATTCTGGCCCAGCGGCATACGCCCTGGGGGGTACACCATCTTTTGAACCGCCTGGAGACCAGCCTTGAGATTTCGGGCAACCGCGAACAGGCGTTGGCAATGCTTGGAAAATACGGCTTGCTTTATGAACATCATATAATTGCCGGAAACGGTGTATCTTTGGCTGAAACGGAGGATAAAGAGGATGCTATGGAGATTTACCGAACCGTTTTCCAGATTTTGAGCCCCTATGTTGATGGACTCATTCATGAGTTTTATCAAATTACCGGTTATGTCAGATCTGAGATCCAGAGCGTTAAATTTAAAGAAATCTTCATGTATGGCCAGGCAACCGCCATTAATTTTTTGGGCCAGTATATTGAAAAAAAGCTTAATATCCCCACAAAATGCATTAACCCCATGGGAAAATTTATTCTGGCAAACAGCAACTTTTATGATTCCGCCCAGGGCGCACCCTTTGCCCTGGCGTTGGGTCTTGCGATGCGAAAAGTGACATGGCTTTAAGAGAAATCAATTTAATTCCGGAACAAATTTTGTATAAAAAATATCTGTCCCGTTATCTTTTCTTATGGGCCGGCTGTTTGTCCCTTTGTTTTTTTCTGATTTTTGGTTTCTATCTGTACCAGATTCGAGTTGTACTGCCGAAAGAGCGGCCCGTAACGACCCTTGAAGATATGCATAAGCAACTGGGGACGACCCTGGTGGACATCAAAGAAACACAACAGGAGATTCAACGCCTGAGTCTCCAGGAATCTTTTCTTAAAGATCTTACCGAAATTCAGCCGGTTTCAAAATTGCTTCTGACGCTCTCGGATATTATGAATACGCGAACCTGGCTTACAAAGCTTACCATCGATGCCGACACAGCGGTGGAAGTCCTCCCCGGCATAGAACTTTACGGATCATCCTTGTCCAATGAAGACCTGGGTAATTTTCTGACGCAGCTTTCAAGCGAGTCCTTTTTTTATAACGTTGTTTTAAAATATGCCAAAGAAATCCGGATAGCGCGATCGAACCAGGATCGAAACGCGCTGGTAAAGGTTATCCAGTTTCAGATCAACTGCAAAATTCCGAAATTTTGAGATGAACATAAGCCTAAAATATATCAATCGAGCGTGCCTTGCCATCGTCATTATTGCGTCACTGGTATGCGGATACCTGACCGTCAGCCATGTGGACAAAAAAAAGCGGCAGTTTGGAATTGAAAAAGACATTCTTTCCAAAAAAATCAAGGATATTAATCTGGCGGCCACTAATTTGGAGGAATTGAAGGCGGTCCTTTTTGAAACAAAAAAAGAGTTAGACTATTTAAATGAACGGATTCCTGAATCTGGAAAGATTGGATTATTATTAAAGCAAATTGATTCTTTGATGAAGCAACGAAAGATCGTATTGATCAGTTTACAGCCATTACCCGTTAGAGAAGAAAAAATTTATCTTAAAAACGCTATTAAACTCATATTTAAAGGGAATTTCGTTGACATTTATCACTTGCTCCATGATCTTGAGACAATGAACCGTATTGTGGTGATGCAGAAGCTGGCCATCTTTGGACAGGAACGGTCTGATCAATGTCGGGTTGAATTAATGGTGGATGTGTTTGAACAGAAAAAAGGCATTTGAACAGGGAGGGATGAAATGCCTAAAATGCCTAAAATGAGCTAAAATGCCTAAAATTGAGGTGTGCCCCTGGCACGATCGATTTAATGTAAAGATAGAGTGAATCGACGCTTTAATTATAGTATCTAAATTTTGAAATTTTTGTTTTTTATGTCTAAAAGTAGAGTATGAGATGACTGGTATAATTGAAGGTTGAATAGTGAAGGCTTGAATAATGACGGAAGGCTATCGATTTTAATAAAAGATAGAGCGAAGCGATACCATCACTTCTGACTTCTGACTTCTGACTTCTGACTTCTGACTTTTCAATTTGGTTCTGGCTTTGCCAGGTTAGGCATTTATTCACTAAGGCGCGTATGATCTTATAAGGGGAATACCAGGCTGATGACGCCCGGAAAAAGCGAAAAAATAAAGCTCTATATTGTTGTCGGGCTGGCCATTGCAGCGGCTATTGTGGCGTATTTCCGTTTTGTATATACAAAAACCGGCGCTGATGCCGATATCGCCGGACATCCTTCCGGTGAGGTGAAATTCGTTGTTCCGCCAATCAAAAAAAATAAGCCCAAGGGGCAGAATCAGGCGAGCAGATTGCCGGCTAATATGACCTTCAGCATGGCGATCAGAGATATTTTTATGCCGGCACCCCTGCCTGTAGAACCAAAGCCCATCGATCCTGTAATAATACCGGTGGAACCATCACCGGCACCCATTGGCGTTTTGGAACTCAAAGGCACTATTATCGGCGGGAAAGCGTCCATGGCCGTTATTAATGATAAATTTGTTCGGATGGGCGAAAAAATCGGTGCATATCAAATTGTAAAGATTGATTCCAATGAGGTGGTTTTGCGATCGGGCAGTAATGAAATCGCACTGTACGTTTTAACCCCAGGAAAAAAAAAGTAAACGCTGTGGAGAAACCGGGATATGAATCGTAAAAAGCAGCCCTTGAAACGCCTGACCAACTTCATGTCGGGGACGTGCGGTATATTGATATTGCTGGTTATTATGCAGATTTTCATCGCTGGGGTTGCACACGGTGAGGAAACCGTCCTGCAGAGGGTGGCGCTTGAAACCATCCGGGCCGGACGGCACGGTGATTATTCATCCGTTGTTTTTGAGTTCGGGGAAAAATTTCGGTTTGACCAACCCGTTATGAGCGGCAAGGACGTTTGCTTCAGATTAAAAAATGTCACAACACCGCTGGTTTCCTATCGAGAATATAAGACCGCCGAATCATGGGTACGGCTGGATAAGGCCGGTAGCGATTTAACTGTTCGGACGGGTCTTTTTAAAAATTTATCCAGATTCCGTTGTTTTTCCTTAGAAAATCCGGATCGTTTGGTCATCAATCTCTATCGGGATGAAAATGATAATGTTTTTTTATCTGAAAAATCCACTGCTGATCCTGAGCAGGTTGTTGCGTCTGTACCGACGGTGGATATCGTGCCGTTGCCCGAGAAACCCCCAAAAAACAATGAACGCCAATTAACAAAAACCACATCCGTGGAACCCGCCCTTGATTCGTCTCAACCCGTCAGCACGGAATCGACGGTGAAACATCCTGAAATTATTCATGAAGCATCGAAACAGCCAATGCTGACCATGAATTTTTTTAAAGGTGATATCCAGGAGATTCTTTCAGGGTTGGCCATGCAGCAAAAAGTCAACATTGTCACCTCAAAGGATGTTTCCGGGGCTGTATCCGTTCATCTCTACCAGGTCCCCTTTAACAGCGCATTAGAAGCGATTTGCCGGGCAGGCGGGTTTGAGTATCATAAACGCGGCGATGTTTATTATGTGTTTAAACCCAAAGAGGCGATAGAACCGGAGGCTGAACGGCTGAAAATGCGGATTTTTAAACTTGAATATGCTGATATGGATAAAATTCAAGGAGTTCTGGATGCCATTCCTGGCATTCGAATGATTAAAATTCATGAACCTTCCAGAAGTATCGTCGTGGAAGATACGCCGGAAAATATTGCAAAGATAGAATCCCTTGTCCGGTTCTGGGATGCCAAGCCCAAACAGGTGATGATCGAGGCTAAAATTTTAGAGGTTGATCTGACCGATGATATGGCCATGGGTGTCGACTGGGAGCAGATTATGGGCGATGTGAGGATCGGCACCGGCGGATTTAGCAGCGCAGTTATACCCTTTGGCACGGGGACCTCTCCGGTACCGGCGGCAGGCACCGGTATTTTCGGCAACATCATCACCAGTGTGGGCACCCGTCATCAATTTACGGCCGCCCTGGATGCATTGCAGACCAGAACAAAAATAAACACCCTGTCTACCCCCAAGATACTGGCCATTCACAGCAAACCCGCCAAAGTGCAGGTCGGCGGACAACAGGGCTATTCCGTTACCACGGTTTCCGACGGCATTGCCACGACGTCTATTGAATTTATAGATACGGGCACCATCCTTGAAATAACGCCTTATATTGATCACGAAAACAATGTTTTGCTCAAAGTACAACCCCAAATTAATTCGGCCCGGATTGAAGAGGGCGGCATCCCGGTGGTCAATTCAACCATGGTAACCACCTGGCTGAGGGCTAAAAATGGAGAAACGGTTTTTATCGGGGGCCTGATCCAGAACACAAGAAGCGAAATTAGAGACAGCGTCCCCTGTCTTGGGGATATACCCGGATTGAATTTGTTGTTTGGCCGGGCCTTTCACGGTACGGGAAAATCCGAATTGATTATTTTAATCACGCCCCAGGTTTTGGAAGATGACATGCCCAAGGGCCGGGAGGCTGAAGAAAAAACAAACGAAGTTGAAAAGGAGTTTGAAACCAGGTCTTTATCGCCATTTGAGTTATTGAAACCCACCCCCTGATTTGATTAAACGCAGAAAGCATGGCACATGCGCTAAAAAATCGCTTAATCAAGCGGTTTTTTAGCAAGCCAAATTGTGTGCCTGCCGCCTTTTCCGGGTTTACGGGCGCGTATAGTTGCGGTTTCCGGCCGGAATCCGCATTGCTTCAGGCGATAAGTGAATTTTTCGTTTGTTCCGGAAGACCAGACGGCCAGAATCCCTCCGGGGCAAAGAGCGGAAAAGGACATCTTCAGACCGGAACTGCTGTAGAGGCGGTCATTGGCTTTCCGGGTAAGCCCGTCAGGCCCGTTGTCTATATCAAGAAGTATGGCATCCCATGCGGAATTTTTTTTTCTGATGGTTTGGGCCACATCCGTTTCTTCGACGGATACCCGGGGATCATTCAACGGCATTCCGGCAAGGTGGCCCAAGTGTTCCCGGTTCCATTTAACCACAGCCGGGATCAGCTCGGATACGGTGATGCGTGTGTCTAACGTCGATTGGTCAAGTGCTGCCGCCAGGGTGTAGCCCATGCCAAGGCCGCCAATGAGAATCCTTAAACCGGATTTTCGTTTAATACGACTGCATGCGAGCTCGGCCAGCGCATCTTCGGAACCGTGAAGGCGACTGTTCATCAGCTCTGCTCCTGCGGTTCGGATCGAGAATTCCGTGCCTCGCTGCAGCAGTATGACCTCTCCTTCATGGCCCGGGACTTTTGTCTGGTCAATTTTTTCCCAGGGGATCACACGCCTCTCCTCAAAAACCGATCCATTGCGTTATACTGTCAACCGGTTCTCTTTTGGCGTCTAACCGGTTGGCTGGAAAATCAGGATCAGGATACCCGATTGCAATGGCAATTATTATTTTTCTGCTTTCAGGAATACCTGCAAAATTTCTCAAAACTTCAGGGTACATAACCCCCTGGTCCTCAATGCATGTTCCAAGTCCGCGATCAAGCGCGGCAAGACAGATACTCTGCATCACTGCACCAATATCCATAAGAGGGGTCGATTCGGTTAAAATGCGGTCCGTTGTAATAATGATCGCCGCCGGCGCATCAAAAAAACGGAAGCCTCTTTCAAGCCACCATGCCCTTTTCTTTGTGTCCTCCCGTTTAATATCCATGAGTCTGAAAATCTGTTTTGCAAGTGTCACCTGTCGCTGCCTGTAGACACTGTCCTTTGGCCATCCCGAAACTATATGCTCCGGTTCTGCCGGTACACCGCTGTTTAGTTTTTCAACAATTTCCCGTCGTATGGTGTTGAGAATATCACCGGCAATAACAGTAAATTCCCATGGCTGGGTATTCAATGCCGATGGTGCCCGACCGGCTGTCTCAAGTATTTCTCTTAAGATTTTTTTTGAAACCGGATCGGATTTAAACCCCCTGATACTGATACGATTTCTTATGGCTTTTGTGATGTCCATAAAACGCTCCCTATGATGTGTAATATTCAAAGTAAAAATTTTCACAGATCTATATTGGCATCTTTTACGCGCCGGTTTATACTTTTCTTAAAAGTCATCTTTTTTTGTCGAATTCAAGGTGCCCTTTTGGCTATATCAATCCATTTTTTTTAACATCTCCTTGCGTATTTTACCGGTTTTTGTCATGGGCATATCCTTTAAAAACTTGATTTCCCGTGGCCATGCATGTGCTTCCAGCTTTTCTTTGACATAGCGTTGAATACGGTTTTGCAGGTCGTCGTCTGGTGCAGCGCCTTCTGCCGGTACGATAAATGCTTTTATAATTTCTCCCCGAACTTTATCGGGAATACCTATAACACTCACCAGGGCCACATCCTCATGGGACATAAGACAGGCTTCAATCTCCCCGGGCCCGATTCGAAATCCCCCGCTTTCAATAAGGTCATCCTGTCTGCCTGAAAACCAAAAATGCCCCTGATCATCTTTTTCGGCGAAGTCACCGGTTTTAAGCCAGTCACCCACAAATTTTTTTCGTGTGGCCTCTGGATTATGCCAGTAATTCAGAAACATTACAGGATCCGGCCGCTTTACGGCGATTTCACCTAATTCTCCGGGCGGAAGGATTTCTCCATTTTTATCTATGATATCAACGATATGTCCTGGTATCGGTTTACCAATGGCGCCCTGGATAACCGGCATCACTTCGGAACAAAATCCCACGGTTAAATCACATTCGGTCTGACCGTACTGCTCATTGAGCTGGATGTTCAGTGCATTTTGACACCAATCATAAAGATCCTCGCCCAATGTTTCGCCGCCGGCCGTTATTGACCGGAGGTTGAGTTTATAGCGATCCTGCGGATTTTTTACGGTCTGCATCATCATGCGCAATACCGTGGGAACCGCCATGAAATTACAGACGCCGTATTTTTCCATGATGTAAAATACACGCTCCGGGTCAAATTTTAAAGGACGATAGGCAACGACGGGAATACCATGATGCAATGCAGGAAACAGAGAATCATAAGATCCGCCGATATATGCCCAGTCCAGGGGCGTGTATAAAAGATCCCCGGCACGGGGAAACAGGTTATGAAGATATTCAAAACCGGGCAGAATACCCGGCAATAGCCGGTGGGCATGCAAGGTACCTTTGGGTTGCCCCGTTGTTCCGGAGGTGTAAATGATCAACGCCGGATCATCCGGCGATGTATCCACCGGTGCAAACCGGTCGCTTCCTTTTTTGATAACTTCCCAAAAATTCAGCACTTCCTGCTCCGGTGCAGGGTCGGTTACCATAACCATCTCCAGCATGTGAAGGCGGTCTTTTATTTCCGATAGTTTGGATAGATTTGCCCTGTCGGTGATCAGCCCCTTGGCTTTTGAATCGTTTAAACGGTATTCAATGGCCATGGGACCGAACAATGGCACCAGGGGCAGGGCAATGGCACCCAGTTTGTACAAGGCGATGTGGGTGAGAAGGGTTTCCGGCTTCTGAGACAATAGGATCCCGACCCTGTCTCCCCGCTCTATTCCGTGGGCACGCAGTGTGTTGGCCAGTTTATTTGACAGCCGTCTCAGTTCATAAAACGTGTAGCGCCTTTCCGTTCCATCCTCGGTAAGATGGATAAGGGCCAGACGGTGCGGATCCCGGGACCACTTGTCACACACGTCCACGCCGATGTTGTAATGCGGTGGTATTTTCCAGGCAAAGTTGCGATGGAGTTCTTTGTATGTTTTACCGCTCAGCATATATCATCTACAAATCACAATGATTAAAAAGGGATTATCGTTTTTTCATCTGTTTTAATTTTTGATCGACAAATTTTCTCTGTTCCTGGGAACTGACACACGTTAACAAGTGGGCGGCTTCCAGTTCCAGGGTCTGCTCAAAACCGGCATGCAGGCCTTGATCGATGGCGACTCGGGATAGTTTGAGGGCCAATGGCGATCGCGCATTGATTGTACGACACATATCCATGGCTGCATTCAGTTGGTCTCCTGCCGGAACGACCGCGTTGACCAATCCTATTTTTAAGGCTTCTTCCGCATCGACAAACCGGCCTGTCAAAATGAGCTCTTTGGCTTTTCCCAGACCGACGATATGGGTGATCAATTTCGTCCCTGCAGTGGTGACCGTTAAGCCCACACTGGTTTCGGGAAATCCAAAATGTGCATCCTGTGCTGCAATCCGCATATCGCAGCTCAAGGCAAACTCAAGGCCTCCGCCGACGGCATAGCCGCGAATAGCCGCTACCAGTGGTTTTCCAAGCCCCAGTATCACCCGCTGAATCTCCTGGAGGCCGTCTACTTCCTCAACCCACTGGGCCATGGATTTACCGCGGGCGGTTTCTTTAAGATCTTCACCCGCACAAAAAGCCTTTCCGGCACCGGTTAGAATAACGGACATCACATCCGGATTCGCTTTGGCACTTTGAAGATGCCGGATCAATCCATGAAGCAAGTCGGTTGTAATGGCATTCAATCTTTCCGGACGGTTTAAGGTGATAATGGCGATGGATCCCTCTTTTTGAAAAAAAACCGTATCATTTTCCAATGTTTTACTCCTTCAATTTAGATTTTCAAATTTCCAATCACCACCTGGCGTGACCCTGAGTACCCTGAGTACCCTGTTCCCCCCGGTATTTTTTGCGCATGGCATAACAATGAGATTGGGCAGAAGGACCAGTTTGGGACAGACCCTATCTAAACAGAACCGCCTGGTTGTCCACAAGAATTTTCATATAAGTGAGTTCGAGTTCGATCATTTCCCGGTCTTTATTTCGAAGCCATTGGGCCAGCCAGGCTCACATCATTTATTGAAGACAATTATCCTAAAAACAATTTAAAAACAACAGATATCAGAAAGCGTCCCCAAATATGGTGACGCTGAACCCACAGGGCTTTACTTGACATCAAAACGGTTATTGTCATAAGGTCGGTCCTTAAACACAACCTGAAGCTCTCTGAAAAGCGGGCAAAGGCCGTTTATAACCAGCTCATTTCCACCATTGGAGAAAAAGCGGATGTGGCGGTTAGTTACACCGGTGCGGGGCCGAACAATCCGCTCTATGACAACACGCTGACCTATGGCCGCGCGCTCAACAGGACCGTGATCGTCACCCTTGAATACGAGATAAAGCAATAGTGGATAAAGTAGATTCCAGGTTTTTGCCACAGGGGCCTGATCCCCTCCATATCACAAATTATAGATTTCTTTTGCAACATCCATAAACCAGGGTGGCCGCCGCAACACAACAGAGAGTAGGATGATGCCGAGAATCGGTACCGGGATTACCATATCCACCAGACATAGAACAATTAAAAAAATGAGCGTTTTTGTCTTCATATTCATAGAAAAATTTCCCCAATGCCATACCATTCGCAACGGGCAGCAGGCGCATAAAATCGCTGGTCCTCCCAGTGCATATATCTCATGATGACCTTGACGATCATGTCCCAGACAAGACATGGAAATATAAGTTTCAGTTTGCCGGACATTATGCGGTGTCTGACGGGGATAATTATCATGAGCAAGTCTTGATGTTACCATACATGAAGTCGATCAGGCATGGTTTTTATATAAAAGTCACAAGTTCCATCAAATCCGCAAGAACCGTAAACGCCTGAAAGGCCACCGCATAATCCGGTGCCCTGTATAGCAAGGTATCTCCGCCCACCCGCTTTGTACCTGGCAGCCGGAGGGGCCTGTCAACAGCAGACGCCGTTGTAAAACGCATTTCCATTGTCACCTGGCCTTCTTCCAAGGCAACCGGTTCGATCTCATCAATACGTGACAGCGCCTTGCAAACCGCCCTGTATATCATTTTCCGGCACTGCACCGGATGAAGACAGATACCGGCATAGGCGCCGATGGACTCTTTTACCGGTGAGGTCTCGATGCCCGTTATCAGACCGGCTGCTTCCCGGCATGCTACCTCATCACCGGAGATCATCACGACCGGGACCTTGTAATACCCGGCAAGCAGGGTATTAAGACCAATTTCTCCCACCTTCAAACCATTGAATTTCAATTCCGCCACCCGACCGTGATAGATATGCGCAATGGCGGCATTCGCGGACCCGGCCATGTCGTGATACCCCACAAAACACACGGCATCGATTCCCCGATTTATCCCTTCCATCATGGCCAGGGGGCGAGGCGACCCCATGATGAGGCTGGCCCTTTCATCCAGATCCTCGGGGAACAGGTTCAGGCCCACATTTTGGGCATCGGTGACCAGCACCTTGGAGGCACCGGAATCAAATGCGCCTCGAATTGCCGTATTCACTTCTTGGGTCATAAATTTCCTGGCCTGCAGATATTCTCTTTCCTGAACATCGGAGTGTTCTCTTCTGACAACGGATCCGACACCTTCAATATCGGTGGAAATTAATATTTTCATTGTTCATCTTTCTCCTTTAACGTTACTTTTCATATAAATTTCTATTAATAACCATTCAGGCAATGATGGCATGCGTGCACATTGAGCTGTAGAGCTACCCATACAGATGACAATTCACCCAGTGATCCGGTGTAACCTCGACATGGGGCGGGGGAACTTTCCGGCAAATAGCCTTCACCTCTTTGCATCGGGGATAGAACCGGCACCCCTCAGGCAGATGAAGCGGACTCGGTACATCGCCGCTCAACACGGCCAGTGTTTTCCGTTGAAGAGGATCCGGTCTGGGCACAGCGGCGATCAGTGCCCGTGTATAGGGATGACATGGTGCTTCAAAAAAACGTTTTCCGGGGGCAGTCTCAACAATGCTTCCCAGATACATGACCGCGATACGGGTACTGATATGCCGTACCACTGCCAGATCATGGGAAATAAACAGATACGCGTACTGATATTTTTTTTGAAGTTCCTTAATTAAATTAAGAATCTGGGCCTGCACCGAAACATCCAGCGCAGAGGTCGGTTCATCAAAAACGATAAATTCCGGCCCGGTAATGAGTGCCCGTGCCACTCCGATGCGCTGACGCTGCCCTCCTGAAAATTCATGGGGATACCGGTCCAGATGCTCCGGGCTTAACCCTACGTCCTTTAAAACCGTCATCACCGAGTTGTTCAGGTGTTCCCCTTTAATGCCCTTCTGGATTCTTAAGGGATAACCCACGATTTTTTTTTACGGTCATCCGGGGATCCAGGGAAGATTGAGGGTCCTGAAACACCACCTGAAGTTTTCCACGAATATTTTGAAATTCGGTTCCCCTCATGGAAAGGAGATTTTTTCCCTTGTATAAAATTCGGCCGTCAGTGACATTTAAGAGCCGGAGGATACAGTTGCCCACGGTGGACTTTCCGCTGCCGGATTCACCGACAAGACCCAGTGTCTCTCCACAACTGACATGAAGAGATACACGATCTACCGCGGTCAGTTGTTTTGAACGATGTCCCAGAAATCCGTTTTTTATCCGAAACCGCTTTACAAGATTTTTTGTTTCAATAACCGGGGGCACTTGTCTTGGCCGGATCCCCGGGGATTGCGTGGGATATTACAAACACCATGACGGTCACCCCGAAGAGTACCGGAAGCATATAGATCAGCCGTTTTAGAATATAGTGCAGTATTCTCATAAGTATCTGTGAATCAAAGATTTACATTATCTGCCGGAAAGCACAAAGTGAAAACGCGGTGAAAGGGAAGTCGCTGATCAGCGGATACTCGGTGACGGAGATTTTGTCAAGCAGGTCGTATC
>CAZFXX010000038.1:0-16349 GCA_964522985.1 uncultured Desulfobacteraceae bacterium | reverse complement strand
CCTGAAAAAGGCAGCGCCTGCAAACGGATGAATCTTTTTTTGAGGTGGATGGTAAGAAAAGACAGCGTTGATCCGGGCGGATGGGAAAGAATACCGCCATCCAAGCTGATACTCCCCATTGATACCCACATGCACAAAATCAGCCTTGCATTGAAGTTTACAAAAAGAAAGCAGGCAAACATGGCCACAGCCCTGGAGATCACTCGTAGATTTAAACAAATGGTTCCCGATGATCCGGTTAAATACGATTTTGTGCTAACCCGTTTCGGGATAAGAGATGACATGAATATTGATTGTCTGATTGATAAAACACGCTGAGCGTGTTATATTTTGTTTAACCTGAAATCAAACAAAAAAGGCGATGGGACTGAAATGGATACACAACAATTATATGAGACGTTGAAAAAAAGTCAGGAACCCAAGGGCTATTATTTCAATCTGGACAAGGAAAGGGTCCTTGAATTATTAAACGCTCTGATTACCAATAAGGACCGGTACGGTTATATGGCCTGCCCGTGCAGACTTGCCTCGGGAGACAGGGAAAAAGACAGGGACATCATCTGTCCATGTGTCTACCGTGAGCCTGATGTGCAGGAGTATGGGAGCTGTTACTGTAACCTCTATGTTTCAAAAAAATGGAACGAAGCAACCAGCCCGCACCCGTATGTTCCCGAACGGCGCGATCCTGAAAAAATAGGGGTTTAATTCCCAACAAGTGCATGAAAAACCATTTTATAACAATAATTTGCCACTTAAAAATTGATGAACTCGTGAAAAATTCAATCCATCGATCTTGCAAAAATTCAAGGTTTACAAATTTTGTAATCATAGGGCGTACTGATCCTGCCTTGAATGATTGGTATCTTAATTCTGAAATTCGTGTTTTTTATGTCAGAAAAAATGCCCATAAGAAAATGGCTTTTGATCTTATTGGAAATTTGTGGTTTTCAATCTGTTTGTCATTTGGTGCTTGTAATTTGTTATCTCCGGTTTATTCCGGTTAGGAATTGGCGCACAACGCAGAAGTCGGCCTTTTTACGAGGCCATCAGAATTTATCAAAGGCGATCATTTCCGGTTCGACACCAAGGCTGTCGAGCATTTCGATTACGGCGTCCAGCATCATGGGCGGACCGCACAGGTAGTATTCTATTTCCGTGGGGTCTATATGGTTTTTAAGATAGTTGTCATAAAGACAGTTGTGGATAAAACCGCTCATCCCATCCCAGTGGTCTTCAGCCTCAGGCTGTGAAAGGGCCACATTATAAGAAAAATTTTTAAATTTATTCTCCAGCGCCTTAAACTCGTCATCAAAAAAAAGTTCCAGCTTTGACCTGGCGCCATACCAGAAAGATACCGGCCGATCTGTATGAAGTGTATTCAACTGATGTAAAAGCTGACTTCTCAGGGGGGCCATGCCCGCGCCACCGCCCACAAGACAAACCTCTTTGCGGGTATCCTTGACAAAAAAATCACCATACGGGCCGCTTAAAGTGACCTTATCTCCTTTATTCAGATTAAAGATATAAGATGACCCCGCACCCGGAGGGGCTTTTGCTGCGCCCGGCGGTGGGGTTGCAATTCGAATGGTGAACCGTAAGGTATTTTTTTCAGAAGGGGGGTTTGCCAGGGAATACGCCCTGAAAATCGGCTTTTCGATTTTGGACCGCAAGCCCCAGAGATTGAAGCGATCCCAGACCGGCCGGAACCGCTCTGCCATCCTGGCCCTGAACTCGGTAAAAGACAATTCATGCTCGGGTATATCAATCTGGATATAGGCACCGGCCTTGAATTCGAGGACCTGATCCGGATCTGTTTTAAGTACCAATTCTTTGATAAATGAGGCGACATTCTCGTTTGATACCACCTTCGCCTGAATTTTTTTGACATTGAAAACTTCTTCAGGGAGATGGATGTGCAGATCTTCCTTTATCTTTAAACGGCATGCCAGACGGATATGACCATTTTTTTCCTTCCTGCTCAAATGGGCGAATTCCGTGGGCAAAACGTCGCCGCCGCCCTTATCCACCCTGCACTTGCACATGCCGCATGTCCCACCGCCGCCGCAAGCGGAAGGAATAAAAATATTATTGTCCATCAGGGCGGCTAAAAGCGTTGAACCGACTTTCGTGTGTAGGCTTTTCTCCGGGTCATCGTTGATAACAATTTCACAACGGCCTTTTTTTACGATCTTTGCCTCAACCAGTAAAAGAAGGGCGACGAGAAAAAGAATAACCGATGAAAACACGACTGTGCTGATGATAAAAATCAAACCAGGTCCCTTTTAACGGTTTAATAATTGATGTTATTTGAATTCAGGCTGAAGACAATCCGTCTATCTGGTGGGCACGCCCACCCTGAGATTCAAGCATCCACTTTCTACCTTCTACTTAAAAGGTTGTTTAGGGTGAAGGTTGTTTAGACTGAAGGGGAAAGGCATTCTGCCTGTTTGGCCTTCCACCGCCTACCTTACTAAAGCGTAATCCCTGAAAAAAGCATAAACCCCATCGCCATGAGCCCTGTAACAATCATTGTGATACCGAATCCTTCAAGCCCTTTTGGAACGTCGGCATATCTTAATTTCATTCTTATTGCAGCCATGGAAACAATGGCAAGCAACCAGCCGGTGCCTGAGCCAAAGCCGAAAACAATTGACTCGGCAAATGAATAATTCCGTTCAATCATAAATAACGATGTGCCTAGAATAGCACAGTTTACAGCGATTAAAGGAAGAAAGACCCCCAGAGAGGTATAAAGGGTCTGGGAATACCGGTCGATGATCATTTCAACCGCCTGCACCATTGCCGCGATAACCGCAATAAAGGTAATAAATTTTAAAAAACTGAGGTCGACATCTTCAAATCCGGCCCATGCCAGGGCCCCCGGCGCCAGCAGGTAGTTGTATATCAGCCAGTTTATCGGTGCGGTAAGGGTCAGTACAAAGACCACGGCAAGCCCCAGGCCAATGGAAGTGTCCATATTTTTGGAAATTGCGACAAAGGAACACATCCCCAGAAAATATGCCAGCAGGATATTACCCACAAAGACGGAGTTTAAAAAAATGCTGATCAGATTTTCCATAGTTACCTAATCCTTTACAATGGATTTCTGGAGCCATACCAAAAGGCCGATGATGATAAACGCAGCCGGTGCGAGTAGCATGAACCCCATATCCTCATAACCGGCCACATAAAAAGATTGGGGAATAACGCTGTAGCCGAACAGGTTGCCCGAGCCCAGAAGTTCCCGAATAAAAGCTACCGCAACCAGAACCGTACCGTACCCGATCCCGTTTCCAAGCCCGTCGAGAAATGAAAGGCCAGGCGGATTTCCAAGGGCAAAGGTCTCAGCCCGGCCCATGACGATGCAGTTGGTGATGATCAATCCCACAAAAACGGAAAGCTGCTTGCTGATATCGTATAAAAACGCCCTGAGCATTTCATCGGCGATGATGACCAGCGTTGCAATAATACTGAGTTCCACAATCATTCGAATATTTCTGGGAATAACATTGCGCAGCAGCGATATCGTAAGATTTGAAAATGCAAGCACAAATGTTAGGGACAACCCCATGACAAATGCGGTTTTCAGTTGTACTGTCACGGCCAGGGCGCTGCAGATGCCGAGCATCTGCATGAAAATGGGATTGTTCTTGAGAAAAGGATCTGAAAATATTTTAAACTGCCTTGTTTGCGTAATTTTCATTTTTCTTCCTTGGCTGGGCATATTTTTTCTTTACCGGACAGTCGCAAAAGCTGTCTGGACCGAAATTTCAAGGATACCGGTTCATAGACGGCCAGGATATCCTTTAATCCTGAGGAAAGATATTTGCCGGTCAATGTGGCCCCGCTGATTCCGTCCACATAATGGACCTGTCTGTCCTTATCCACCGTGTCCATGACATTTCCCTTGGCAATGGCAACGGAAAGAAAATTGCCGTCACTGTCCACGATTTTCTTTCCATTAAAATTTTTACGAAACCATTGTCTTTCGATCTCTCCACCCAGTCCCGGCGTTTCGGAGTGCTTGTACACGGTAAAGCCGGCAATGGTGGCTCCGTCATTTTTCAATGCCAGATATCCCAATATCCGGCCCCACAGGCCTCTGGAGTCAACCGGCAGGATATAGGCCTCGATCTGCCGGTCCTTCATATAAAGATAGACCGGCAGCCCCTTGGTTGCCCTTTGGTCCTTTGTCAGTATGGCGCCTGTCTCATCGACCCGGATACATTTGATATTGTCAGCGTATTGTCGGTTTATTCCCGTATGGGTGTATTGAACGGCTTCATCCAGCAGGCCCACAGATTTTAAAATATTTTTCTGTCGGTCAATGGCAATGTTCTTCTGCTGAATCCCCTTCAGACCGGTGGATGCCGCCGTAAGAAAAAGCGTGCAAATCAAACAGGTTGCCGCTGCAAAAAGAAACGATTTTATAGGATCAGGCATTTTCCATCCTTTTTTTCAGCCTCAGCTTGATCTCAAAATGGTCCAGCAAGGGGGACAGCAGATTCATAAAAAGAATGGCCAGCATGATCCCTTCCGCATATGCCGCATTAAACACCCGGATCAAAACGGTTAAGGCGCCGATGCAAAATCCATAGATCCATTTACTCCGGTTCATTCCGGGCGCAGAAACCGGATCTGTCGCCATATAGATGATACCAAAAGCAAATCCTCCCATGACCAGATGGTAAAATGGATTGAGGGAAAGCCAGGCCATAGAAGTCTCAGTGACGATCAAATTCAGAAAAAATCCCGTACACAATACCCCCAGAACACCTCCGAAAATAATTCTGTAACTCGCGATTCCCAATAAAATCAGCAGTGCGGCACCGATAAGGCATAACAATGCCGAGGTTGCCCCGATACTGCCCGGATAGTTACCGACAAACAATTTCGTGAATGAATAGCCCCCCTTTGTAAGCAAAATATCGATTTTTTCATGAAATTCTGAAATGTTGGCAATGGCCAGCGGTGTGGCACCACTTACCGCATCCACAAGTTTTCCCCCGGTGCCACCCACAACCACCCAGACCGTATCCCCGGACATCCTGGCCGGATAGGCAAAAAATAGGAAGGCCCTGGCCGTCAGTGCCGGATTTAAAATATTACGTCCGGTCCCCCCGAATATCTCTTTTCCGATAACAACACCGAAAGAGATGCCCACGGCGACCTGCCATAGGGGGATGGTGGGTGGCAAAATCAGGGGAAACAAAAGACCGGTGACCAGCAATCCTTCGCTGATCGGATGCCGTCGGATCACGGCAAACAGTATTTCCCAGAAAAATCCCACAGCATATGAAACGAAAATAATCGGTAAAACAATGGCAAGCCCTTTTAAAAATACTGCACCAAAGCCAAGGGGTAGTCCGGATGCGAGGCTGGACTGGTACCCGGCATTGTAAATACCGAAAATAAGTGGCGGCATCAGTGCCAGTACCACCATACTCATAAAGCGTTTCAGATCAAGGCTGTCCCGGACATGGCTATCTTTAACCGTGGGGATGCCGGGGATAAAGAAAAATGTTTCGGTCGCCTCAAAAACCGGCCCGAGTTTTTCGAACCTTCCGCCTTTGGCGAAAAGATGATGATGCCGTTTAAAAAAATTTTTAATAAGTTTCATAAGTTTCTTTAATCCACTCCCCCGTCCATCATGCCGATTCCAGATAATAGGCTTTCTTTGCCGCTGCAAGGACATCGCAGATCTCTATTTTGGAAGGGCAGACGTATGTACACAGACCACATTCCACACAATCCAGAAGACCATGGGCCAGGGATTCTTCCACCTCCTCTGCCATGATACTCTTCAACGTAAACTGAGGCAGTATATCCACGGGGCAAACATTGCTGCAGTACCCGCAGTTGACGCAGGCACGCGCCTCCCCGTGAAGTCCGCAATCCATATTCAGCCCGGCGGTGTTAAAGGCGGATAAAAAGGTCCTGGAATAACTGGGTTTGCAAAATCCCGGTCTTGCAAATCCTAAAAACGCCTGCTTATCACCTTCGGGAAGCAGCGTGACGGATGTCTCGTATAACCCCAGATAGGATGTCCTGGATGTGGTATAGCCCCTGAAAACCCCCCCGGCGATAAATCTTGTTCCTTTCTCCCGGACATGGCCCTGCACAATATCCGCAACAGGCGCGCCGAGCCTGGTTTGCACATGTTTTCCGTGTTCAAGAGAATCTTTGGCAACGGCAACGGTTCTGAACAGAGGGTAAGTGCCGTATTTCAGCAAATGGGCCAACAACAGCACATCCTGGCCCTGGATGTACCAGGCATGGTTGTCTGCAGGTGATGTTCGAGTATAATACAGAAAAACACCCGGATCGCCGGCCGGATATTTACCGTGCACGACATGGGCCGTGATCCCGTTTAAATCGTTTAAAGCCGTGGCAAAATCAGGTGATCTGAAGATGTGAACCTTTTTGTCTGCAAGCCTTTTTAAAATCTTTAGACCGAAGTTAAAAAGATCGATCCGATCATTCAGGTACACATCCGGGTCCGGTTGAAACGGTTCCCCGCGGCACAGGTTTACAAAAATGGCCGGCGGCATTACGCCGGGCCGGGCCAGGTCCCTAAAGGGCAGCTCCCGGATAAGAGGCCAGAGCCCGCCGGTCATGATGTTGGCAATGAGCGCCTCTCTTTCAATTGCCGCCGGCAGCTCCTGGGAAATCGCCTCAAAGGTTTCCATCTGTTCATCGGTGTCCAGGCGTATAATGATTTCCCGAATCACCCGACGAGGGCCGAAGTTGATTTCAACCACTTTGCCGCCGCCGGGAGATAAAAACTTAACATCCGGATTCCGTTTGTCTTCGAAAAGAACCGACCCTATTTTAACAGTATCATCGAGCCGAATTTTCAGCCTGGGTTTGATAAAGGGTATTCTTTCGGGGCAGAGCGCCACATGATCCGGCTTCTCCAATACTTCGATTTCCTGCGAAAGCTTTCCGGCAATCTTTAAATCATACCCTTTTTTGACATAAAATGATCCCATAATCTCATCCTGATGGTTAAGAAGCTTCTTTATTTTACTATTGCGCGCAAGGCATTGTCAATGACAGGATACCGAAACCTGAACCCATAACTGGCAAGCTTGTCTGCAACGGTTCTCTGGCTGTTTAAAAGGGATGCGCCAAGCTCCCCCATCATCAGCCGGATTATAAAGGCCGGTGCGGGCATAAAAGATGGGCGGTTCAAGGCATTTCCGAGGGCTCTGGCGAAATCCGCGTTTCTCACTTGCCCGGGGGCGCAGAAATTTACAGGTCCTTTGATCTCCGGGTTTTCAAGAACAAAAAGGATTGCGGCGGTGAGATCATCCATATGAATCCAGGGAAACCAGTGCATTCCATTTCCCAGGGGACCACCTGCAAAAAATTCAAAAGCCAAACGCATTTTTTGAATGGCGCCCCCGCTGTAGCCCAGCACGACACCAAAACGCATTGTTGCGACCCGGCTCCCTTTTGCCTGAGCCTGATAGGCTTCCTTTTCCCAGGCAACACAAATATCGGCCAGAAAATCATCACCCGGGCGCGAATCTTCATTTAACATTGCATCGCCCCGGTTGCCGTAATATCCTGCTGCCGATGTGCTGCAGAGTGTTACCTCCCGGTTTTCCGGTATGGCTTCCACGAGATTGCGTGTGGTCAAAATTCGGCTGTCATAAATTTGAGATTTGTAGCTTTTTGTCCAACGCCTGAAAATTGTTGCTCCGGCAAGGTTTACCAACGCATCCATCTCCTGGACCGTATTTTGCCAGGCCCCCGGTTGAGTGGTATCGGCGAAAATATATTGAAAATTGTTATGTCCGGACAATTTATGGAACGAGGACCTTCCGACTGCAGTAACATGATGTCCCTGCTTCAACAGATAATATGAAAGTTCCTTTCCCACAAAGCCGGATCCACCGGTAATAAATATATTCATGGCTGACCCTTTCATATTGCGCTACGGTTAAGTATTGCATAAAAGTTATTCAATAAATGTGCCATAAAACAGTGCTGATAATTTTGGGCATTTTTCATTTGCCGGTTTGCACTTTTTTTAAAAAGACATCTGTTTTTTGTCGAATTCAAGATGCCGAAATTAAAAATTGAGTACCGTATTTACATTTTGCGTTTTTTTAATTTCCAATGACCCAAATTCAAAAATCCAAACAATGTTTCGTCCTGGAAGGTTCGGGTCATTGAATATTGAAATTTTTGATTTGTCATGAAGGATGCCAAACTTTTCTATATTTCCCACCAGACCATATGGCGCAAAATAGCCCGGTAAAAAAGTTCTGGTATAATTGTTGCTGGTTATAACTGTATTTTTTATAAACTTTTAAAGCCTGGAGGTGGATCATGCCAAAAAAAAGATATGCCATAAAAACAGCTTGCCCTCAATGCGGATGTAGTTTTGCTCAGGTTTTATCCCCCGAGGAGATCAAGACACGTTACGGCGATGTCCCCAACGTGGAACTGGAATGTGGCGAGTGCATGGCTAAATTTGCCACGGATATGAAAACCGCATGCCCTGAATGGGATAAGGAATGCCGGATGAACGAATAGGGTGGCGAAGGATGCCGATCTAAATCCTCTATAGGAAGGCATTTTGACACAAACCTGTCTTAAGAGACAAGTTTGTGTCAAAAAAAATATGAAACAGGGCACCGTCTTTGCTTGCTTTTCCTGATCGTTTCGGTTAAACTTTTTTAGTGATTCACATTAGCCAAAAATCTGAAATTTTAGAATATATCGCATTTTTTTAAAAAATTCAGGAAACCATCAATTTGCCGGGAGGAATCGTATGAAAGCAGGAACAGTCGTGTCGGTAGTGGCAGCCCTAATTTTTACCGGAACAATCGCGATTGCAGTTCAAAACCACGGTAATGAGAATATTCAGCTTGATGGCGGCAAAAAAGGTACGGTTAATTTCCCACACCATATTCACCAGGATACCATCGGCGACTGCGCTATTTGCCATGCGGTCTTTCCAAAAAAACCCGGAATTATAAAAAAATTAAAAGTGCAGAAAAAACTGAAATCAAAGCAGGTCATGAACAAAACCTGTCTCAAATGCCACAGAGAAAGAAAAAAAGCCGGAGAAAGGACCGGGCCAACAAAATGTTCTCAGTGTCATTCCAAATAGTACACAAACGGTGCGATAAGAGATTTAAATAGTTACTTTCGTTGTGAAAGTTTTATCGCATCAACTTTTCCGCAATGTTTTTACGGAAAAATTCATTATAAAGTATTCGTGCCCATCCTGTTTTTTTTAAGATAGGCACGATTTTTTTATTTACCGGCCATCATCGCCGCGATATCATCTTCCACGGTTCCAATGGGTTTGATATCAAATTTTTCCACCAGTACATTGACCACGGCCGGAGACAAAAAGGCCGGCAACGTGGGCCCGAGACGGATGCCCTTGACGCCGAGAAACAAAAGTGCCAGGAGCACGGCCACCGCTTTTTGCTCGTACCAGGCGATGTCGTATGAGATGGGCAGGTCATTGATATCGTCAAGGCCAAAGACCTCTTTAAGCTTCAGGGCAATCACCGCCAGGGAATAGGAGTCGTTGCACTGGCCCGCATCCAGCACCCGCGGAATGCCGCCGATATCGCCAAGGTCCAGTTTGTTGTAACGGTATTTAGCGCATCCGGCCGTCAGGATCACCGTATCCTTGGGCAGATTTTCAGCCACTTGTGTATAATAGTTTCTGTCTTTCTGACGCCCGTCACACCCGGCCATAACCACAAAACGTTTGATGGCCCCACTCTTTACGGCATCCACCACCTTGTCGGCCAGGGCCAGCACCTGGTTGTGGGCAAATCCGCCGACAATCTTGCCGGTTTCAATTTCCGTGGGCGAAGCGCATTTTTTGGCCCGCTCGATGATTTCTGAGAAGTCCTTGGCGCCGCCTTCGGGTCTTTCAGGGATATGTTTTGCACCGACGTAACCGGAACTGTTGGTGGTGTAAAGCCGGTCTAAGTAGGTGTTTTTCTTTTTCAGCGGCACCAGACAGTTGGTGGTCAGCAGAATCGGCCCGTTAAAGGACTCGAACTCATTGTTCTGATGCCACCAGGAGCCGCCGTAATTACCAACGAAATGATCGTACTTTTTAAAAGCCGGATAGTAATTGGCCGGCAGCATTTCACCGTGGGTATAAACATCGATGCCGGTGCCCTCTGTCTGTTGAAGCAGTTCTTCCATGTCTTTCATGTCATGGCCGCTGATCAAAATCCCCGGATTACCTTTAACGCCGATGTTGACTTCGGAAATTTCCGGATGACCATAAGCCGTGGTGTTGGCCTCGTCCAGCAGCGCCATAGTGTTAACCGCTGTTTCGCCGGCCTTCATGACCAGCCCGACCATTTCGTCCAAGGACAAATCTTTAGTGGTGGACGCCAGGGCTTCCATAATAAAAGCATAGATATCGTCTTTTTCCTTGCCCAGAACGGCTGCGTGATCCGCATAGGCCGCGATCCCCTTAAGGCCGATAACCAGAAGCTCCCGCAGGGAACGGACATCTTCGTTTTCAGTGGACATAACACCTACGGATTTCGCTTTTTCCGCAAACACGGCCTCATCATCGGAAAACCAGGTCGCCGAATCATGAAGGGTGCCGTCAAAATCATTGCCGTTTTTTTCCCTGTAGGCGGCAAGAAATTTGTCCTTTAACCGGTCCCGGCGGCTCAGCGCTTCCCGGATCATAGCCGCAAAACGGTCATTATCCCAGTTGGCATTGGTAATGGTGGCAAACAGGCATCGGGCCGCAAATAGAGCCGTTTCATTATCTATAATGTCAAATTCGGAAAGTTTTTCACTGTAAACGGCAATGCCTTTCAGCACATGGATCAAAAGGTCCTGCAGATTGGCGGTCTCTTCGGGTTTGCCGCAGACACCCTTGATGGTGCAGCCGGTATTTTTTGCGGTTTCCTGACATTGAAAACAAAACATGATAAACCTCCTTGTTTGGTTTGTTGATAGTTGGCCTCAAACAGGCCTGTTGTAATGTTATCCTGATTTTACCTCCCGACTTGAAATCTTTCATTGATTTAAGTCAAAAAGATAAAAAAAAGGAAGAAAAATATTTTCCAACAGCTTTTTCGCTTAATTCATTGATTTGGCGAATGACAATGGCTATGAAACAGGGATATACTTTTTTAGTACAAATTTTTCGTTGACAGATGAAAACTTAATTTTCTGGTATGGGATGCCAGCTATGCAGATTGTATTAAAAAAGCGTTTCAGGTGTCAATTTCTTGTAACGGTTTAACGCAAACCCTTATCTATAGCTTTAACATCAGATCATAAAAGTAAAATGGATTTATGTCAAAACAATTGCCCCGAAGACCTTTTTTAAAAACAGGAAAACGCCATGAAAGAGATCCTGATTGTTTTACTGATGATCGGTTTTTTTATCATGCAGCTTTATGTCCTGCCCGGGATGGGTATTTCCACCTGAATGAAAAACACCTGTCAGGTGACAGGGCAAAAGCAAGTCAAAAGCCACAGCCGGATCGATGTGGGAACTGAAAATCAACAAAATAATTCATCGGAGAACAAATAATGAAATGGACAGATGAGGCCGAGGCCGCCATAAAAAAAGTCCCTTTTTTTATTCGAAAAAAAGTGCAGACCCGTGTGGAAAAGGCAGCCTCTGACGCCGGCAGCGTAATTGTAACCCTCACCGAAGTAACGGCTGTCCGGACCCGCTATTTTTCGAATATGGCATCCGAGGTAAAAGGATATCAGCTGGACACCTGTTTCGGGCCGGCCGGCTGTCCCAACCGCAGTGTTGGAAGCGACGCTCTCAACCAAAAGATAGAGGCCCTGCTCAAAGCCGAAGATCTGCGCTCTTTTTTAAAAACGACAGTCACTGGCGAGCTTAAATTTCATCATGAATTCAGGATTGCGCTGGCAGACTGTCCCAATGCCTGCTCCCAGGTGCAGATAAAAGATATCGGGATTATCGGCGCCGCCCTGCCGGTGATTACCAATGAGGCTTGCACGCTCTGCAATGCTTGTGTCGATCAATGCCGGGAGGGGGCCATCTTAATCGATGGTAAAGAGGAAAGGATAAAAATCGATTATAAGCGCTGTCTTGCCTGCGGCAAATGTATCGATGTCTGCCCCACCGGAACCATTGCCCTGGATAAAAAGGGTTTCCGGGTGCAACTGGGCGGCAAACTGGGCCGTCATCCGCAGTTGGCACAAGAACTGCATGGCATTTACAGTGAAGACGCGATGGTTGACCTTGTCCGGCGATGCGTTATATTTTACAAGGTCAACAGCCACCATGGTGAGCGGTTTGCTGAGATATTCACCATGTCCGATTTTCTGAAATAGCCATCGCCGATCTAAAAACACTGATCTTACCCTCTGAAACCACGGAAAAAACAATTTGAAAAATCTTTTCGTATGTTCCTTGGTTTCATTTAATAGTTCTTTTGCAGGCACGGAGGTGATTGCAATGAAGAAAAAGACGATAACGATACCCAACATATCCTGCGATCATTGCATCGCGTCGATCCGAAGTGAATTGAACGAACTGGAAGGGGTGAATTTTGTCACGGGAAATTCAGAAAATAAAACGATAACCGTTGAATGGACCGCCGAGACAACTTATACGGCAATCTGTAACCGGCTACAAGAGATCAACTATCCGGTGCAGGAAGGAGAATGAACTTTCGAAAGTAATAAAACATCCCTGCGCAAAATCACAGTGCCCATTACCGGGATGACATGCGTCAACTGTGCCATGAACATTGAACGGGGTGTAAAAAAGATGGCCGGTGTAACAGGGGTCAACGTCAATTTTGCGTCGGAACAGGCTATCATAGCGTTTGATCCGAAGTTGCTTAAGGTAAAAAACCTGATTGAAACCGTTCGTGGCCTGGGGTATGCCGTTCCCACCGCCAAAATTGACCTGCCGGTCACCGGGATGACCTGTGTCAACTGTGCGGCCGGTATCGAAAGCCTTTTAAACCAAAAGACATCAGGGGTCGTGAATGCAAGCGTCAATTTTGCCGCAGAAAGCGCATCCGTGGCGTATATCCCCGGTGTCGCGACAGTCAATGATATCATTGCGGGCATCGAAAAAGCCGGCTTCAATGCAATCCTGCCGGATAAAGCCATGGGCGGAAAAGACGCCGAACAGGCGGCCCGCGAGGCCGAGATAAAGGGGCAGACAAAAAAATTTGTCTTTGGATTGGGTTTTGCCCTGCCCCTGTTTCTCCTCAGTATGACCCGTGATTTTGGACTTGTGGGCAGCTGGAGCCATGCGCCGTGGGTTAACTGGCTTTTTTTTGCCCTGGCCACGCCGGTCCAGTTCTATACCGGATGGGATTACTATGTCGGCGGGTATAAGAGCCTCAAAAACAAAAGTGCAACCATGGATCTGCTGGTGGCCATGGGCTCATCCGTGGCCTATTTTTATTCCATAGGGGTGCTTTTTTCCCCGAACCTGGGCGCCCATGTTTATTTTGAAACCTCGGCGGTCATCATCACCCTGATAAAACTGGGCAAAATGCTTGAAGCCAGAACTCGGGGTAAAACCGGTGGCGCTATCCGCCAGCTTATGGGCCTTCAACCCAAGACCGCCACCATCATTGAAAACGGCAACCCCCAAGAAATTGCCCTGGCCCGTGTACAGGTCGGCCATACCGTCCTTGTCCGGCCGGGGGGAAAAATTCCCGTGGATGGCGTTGTGACAGAGGGTGAATCCGCCGTAGACGAGTCCATGCTCACCGGGGAGTCCATGGTCATTGACAAAAAATCCGGAGACACAGTGGTGGGCGGCAGCATCAATCAGGAAGGGCTGCTGAAGTTTGAAGCAACCCGGGTGGGCCATGAAACTGCCCTGGCCAATATCATCCGTCTGGTACAAGAGGCCCAGGGCAGCAAGGCCCCCATCCAGGCCCTTGCCGACCGTGTAGCAGCGGTCTTTGTGCCCCTGGTGATCGCTGCTGCGCTAGTGACCTTTTTCCTCTGGTGGAGCCTCACCGGCGAAGGGGTCACTGCCATGATCCGACTGGTGGCGGTACTGGTGATTGCCTGCCCCTGTGCCCTTGGCTTGGCAACGCCCACCGCCATCATGGCTGGCACCGGCAAAGGTGCGGAAAGCGGGGTTTTATTCAAAAAAAGTGCCGCCCTTGAGATGGCTGCAAAATTAGATACCATCGTCCTAGACAAAACCGGTACCCTGACCCAAGGAAAACCGGTGGTGACCGATGTGATGCCGTTTGAACAAGGTGACAATAGCCGGAAACATCTGCTGAAAATAGCGGCCTCGGTGGAGCAGGGCTCTGAGCATCCCCTGGGCCGGGCCATTGTTGATGCAGCCCTGGCGCTGGACATCGATCTTGTTGATCCCTTGGAATTCAAGTCATCCGGTGGCCGGGGGGTTACAGGGGTAATCGACGGCAGGCGTGTGATGGTGGGCAAACCCGGATGGTTCAATGCATCTGGAATAGATATTCAAAGCCCTGTCCGGCAGAAAATTGTTTCTCTTCGTGTCAAAGCCCGAACTGTTATGATGGTGGTTGAGGATCAGAAGCCGGCGGGTCTGATTGCGGTTTCCGATGTCCTCAAGCCGGATTCCAAAAAAGCCGTGGTTGAATTTCACAGCAGTGATCTGAGAGTGGTCATGCTCACCGGTGACAACCTTGAAACAGCCCGCGCCATTGCCGCCGAACTAAACATCGAAGAAATCCTTGCCGGTGTGCCTCCGGCTGAAAAAGCATCAAAGATCCAGGCACTGCAACAAAGCGGTCGACACGTGGCCATGGTGGGGGACGGCATAAATGACGCCCCGGCGCTTGCCAGGGCCGATGTGGGCATGGCCATCGGCACCGGCACCGATGTGGCCATTGAAAGCGCCGATGTCATCCTTGCCGGCGGCAGCCTGACCGGCGTGTCAAGGGCGATACGGCTCAGCCGTGCCACCATGAAGACCATCCGGCAAAACCTTTTCTGGGCGTTCGGCTACAATATCCTCATAGTCCCCATTGCCGCCGGCATTCTTCAGCCTTTTGACGGCGTTCCGGCCTTTTTACGGCAACTGCATCCCATGCTGGCTGCCTTTGCCATGGCGTTCAGCAGTATTTCGGTGGTCACCAACAGCCTGCGGTTGTACCGGTCCAAAGTCAACGTATAGAGGCAATGGGCTGGCGAATATATTTGGGTTGGCTTTAGTTATTTTAAAACCATAAATATTTTAAAAATAAATATATTGACAAAAAATAACAAAGAAGATAGAAGAAAAAACAATTTTCAGGCAGACCTATAATGGAAACAGCGGGAGGACAAATGAAAAAGCTGCTTTCAACCAGAGACGTCGCTCAATTTCTGGATGTCAATGAAAAAATGATCTATTCACTCATATCGGACAAGGGACTTCCAGCCACAAAGATAACCGGCAAATGGCTTTTCCCCCTGCACCTGGTGGAACAATGGATCGATGTCAATACCAGCAACTACCCGCAGCAGCGCACATCCCTGCCGGCCTATGACGGCCTGCTTATCATTACCGGCAGCAACGACCCGCTTCTGGACAAGGCCATATCCATCTTTAACGGCAACTCTCCCGAACATATTGCGGTATTTGCCAATCTGGGAAGCATGGGCGGACTCCAGACCCTTCGCCGAAACCTGTGCCACATGGCATCGAGTCATCTGATGCAGGATAACGGAGAAGGGTATAATTTTGATTTTGCAAATCGGGAATTCGATAACATGCCCGCCATGGTGAACTTCTGTAAAAGGGAACAGGGGTTGCTGGTGGCAAAGGGCAATCCGAAAAAAATCCACAGCATAGCGGACCTGGCCCGGCCGGGTCTGAAGATCGTGAACCGGTCCAACACCACCGGGACCCGGTTGCTGCTGGACCGGGAACTGGAAAAGGCCGGCATCAAGGGAAACGATATCGCGGGCTATCACCATGCAGTGGCCAAACACATTGACATCGGTCTTGAAATTTTAAGCGGCCATGCCGATGCCGGACCGGCGATACGGTATGTGGCGGCCCTGCTGGATCTTGATTTTATCCCCCTGCGCTGGGAACGCTATGACCTGCTCGTCGACAAAAACAGATTTTTTGACCAGGGCGTTCAGCTGTTTATCGGCATGCTGCATGAAAATGATTTTACAGCGGCAGCAAACACTTTTACAGGATATGATTTGAGTCTAAGCGGGAAAATGGTTTTTCCCGATTTAAATAGCAACACGTCAAAAGATAAGGAATAGATGAAAATGCGTCGTTCCAAATTAATGACAATGGTAGTAGGGGTATTGGCGGTACTGATACTGACAGTGTCCCTGGTGTCCATCGCGGCAGCCAAAGAAAAAGTAACCATTTTTCATGCCGG